>PTLK01000045.1 GCA_002938075.1 Alphaproteobacteria bacterium MarineAlpha3_Bin3 | reverse complement strand
AAAACCCACTATTTGGACCCTTTCCCCTTCCTCTTTTCCGCCAGCCCGGCGTTGAAGCGATCCCAATCGACGATGAACCGCTGGTGGCAGCCCTCGGCGATGACCTCGACCTCGTCCCGCACGGTGACGTCGAAGCTGATCCTGCGCCCGTCGACTTCCGTCACCTCAACCTCGGCCGTGACCTCCATGCCCGGCGGAGTCGCGGCACGGTGATCGACGTCGATGTGGATGCCGAGGCTGCCCTCGCCATCGTCCAGGTGCGGGGCCAGGGCCTCCAGGCACGCCCATTCGATGAACCCGACCAGGAACCCGGTGGCGAACACCTTAGGCATGGCGACGAAGGCGGGCGACTCCGGGTACAAGTTTCCCACCGTCTTCTCCTCGGTGACGGTGAAGCGGTGGGTATGGGTGAGGCCGGGAACCAGGGTTGGTTTCAAGGGCTTTCTCCTAATTTATTCCGCGGCGCCTTGGCCCGGTTCGTGGTGGGGCATCAGGTAGACCAGGACGTTGGCGATCAGCATCGAGGCCGCCAGCAGGTAGAACACCACGCCCAGCCCCCACCGGTCGGCTGCGGCGCCGCCGACGGTGACGATGATGGCGACGAACATGGCCTGCACCCCAAACATGACGCTGGTGGCGCTGGCGGCGACTTTCGCCGGCGCCAGGTCCATCATCCAGCTATGGATCACCGGCCGGGCGGCATACATGACGAATCCCAGCACCGAGACCCCGGCGATGAAAAGAATGTCGTTGTGGATGACAGTCAACACGACGATCAAAACCGTCGAGGCCGACAGCCCGGCCAGCACCACCGGCCGCCGCCCGGCCCGGTCCGACCACGCGCCGGCGATCGGCGAGGCGACGATGCCGCCGACCTGCAACGCCATCACCGTCACCCCCATCATGAACGGCCCCATCCCCGCCACGTCGGCCAGGTATAGCGGAAGGAACACCAACAGCCCCATCTGCGCCATAGTTCTGAATCCAGCCAGCAGCGACAGGTGCAGGATGAGCCGGTCGCCGACCAGTCCCTTCACGTCTTGCCAATATTCGCCCAGGCCCGAACCGGCGGCACCCCGGCGTTGACCCTGCCTGTCCCTGGGCGTGAGCGCGAAGGCGATCCACGCCGCCAGCGCGAACACCGGCAGCGCGTTGACCGACGCCGTCCCGCGCCAGCTCAGCCACACCAGCAGCGCGCCCGCCGCCAACGGTGCCAGGGCGTCGCCGACACTGGCGCCCAAGGCATGGATGGAAAGCGCGTAGCCGCGTTGTCTGGGGAAATGCTCCGACAGGAACGAGATCGCCGGCGGGTGCCAGAGGTTGTTGGTGGCACCGATCAGCACCACCATGGGGAACAGCCACAGTAGGCTTTGGGCGCCGCCGCACCCGAGCAGGGCCGCGGCGCCGACGGCCAGGGACGCAACCTGATAGACGACGCGCTTACCGGTGACGTCGACGACCAGGCCACTGGCGAAATTGGCGGCGAAGGCGCTGAGGTGAAACACCGCCACCAACATCCCGGCCTCGGCATAGGAAAGGCCCAAATCGCGGGTGATGAACGGCAAAAGCAAGTAGAACGTGGCGGCGATCCAATGGGTGCCGCCGTGGCCGGAGGCGACCAGAAAGACGGTGCCCTGGCCTTTCCATTCCAGGCCCGTCAGGCGTTCGATGGCGGCGATCAATGGGAGTGTCCTCCGCTCAAGGGACTTGAATTTATCGCTCTTTCAAGGGTTTAACAAGCGTCGGGCAAGGGTTTAACAAGCGCGCGGCGGCGCCGATAATCTGTTTGCCTGGATCGGTTTTAACGGCAACAATGCGGCCGCCGAAAACCAACCAATGACCCAACGAATAATCCCTGGAGAGGCTTAATGGTTAAGGTCACCGATCAGCTTATCGTCGAAAAGAAGGACGGCGTCGGCCGCATCACCTTCGACAACCAGGCCAAGCGCAACGCGCTCACCTACGAGATGTGGCAGGGCCTACCCGTGGTGCTCGACGACTTCGCCTCCGACAGCGCGGTCAGGGTGATCGTGCTCTCAGGCGCCGGCGGCAAGGCGTTCTCGGCCGGCGCCGACATCTCGCAGTTCGAGAAGCAGCGCTCGTCCGAAGATACCATCGCCGTCTATGACGAAGCCGTGGCCAAGGCCACCAATGCCCTCGTCGGCGCCAGGAAGCCGCTGATCGCCAGGATCGACGGCTTTTGCATCGGCGGCGGGCTCGGCGTCGCCATGTGCTGCGACCTGCGCATCGCCGCCGCAGATTCCCGGTTCGGCATCCCGGCCGCCAAGCTCGGCCTGGGCTACAAGCTGAACGGCCTCAAATACCTGATCGACGTCGTCGGTCCGTCGGCGGCGATGGAGATCCTGTTCACGGCGCGCCAGTTCGATGCCGAAGAGGCGTTCGCCATGGGACTCGTCAATCGGGTCCTGCCACCCGAAGAGGTGGGGGCTTTCGTCAACAACTATGCCCGCACCATCGCCGAAAATGCGCCGTTGACGGTGCTGGCGGCGAAAACAGTGGTCCGCGAGGCGGTCAAGGACCCGGACGCCCGCGACCTGGCACTGTGCCAAAAGGTCGTCGACGACTGCTTCGCCTCCGATGACTACAAGGAAGGCCGCAAGGCGTTCATGGAAAAGCGCAAGCCTGAATTCAAGGGAAAGTAGCGTCTACCCCGTCGCCGCCCTGGCTGCCGAGGCCCCGGCGGCGCGGCCGAAGACGGCGCCCGACATCAGCCCGGTGCCGCCGGGATAGTTGAAATAGAACAAGCCGCCGACCAGTTCGCCGGCCGCGTACAGGCCGGGGATCGGCATGCCGTCGTTGTCGATGACGTGGCCTTCGGTGGTCACCTTGAGGCCGCCGAAGGTAAAGGTGATGCCGCAGGTGATGGCAAAGGCCTCGAAAGGCGGCGTATCCAGGGTCTGGGCCCAGTTTGACTTCGGCACCTCCAGCCCCTTGGTGCCGCGGCCGTCGAGCACCGCCGGGTCGAACGGCACCTCGGTCATGACGGCGGCGTTGTAGGCCTCGACCTCGGCCACGAAGGCTCCCGCGTCGACGTCGTCGAGCTTCGCGGCCAACTCGCCGATGGTGTCGGCGCTGGCCTTGGTCACCTGGCGGATGCGGTATTCGTCGCGCAGCAAGTCGGTGACCTTGGCGTCGAACACCTGCCAGGCGAACTGCCCCGGCTGTTGCAGCACCACGTGGCCGTACTTGGCGTAGGTGTAATTGCGGAAGTCCGCGCCTTCGTCGACGAAGCGCTTTCCGGTGGCGTTGACCATGATGCCCAGGGGATAGCTGTGTTTCTGAAAGCCGTCGCCGACGGCCAGATCGCCGAACGGCGGCGCGTTGCGGTCCCAGCCGACGGCGTGGCAGCCGGACCAGTTGCCGGTCGGCATGGCGCCGATGTCAAGCGCCATGCGGATGCCGTCGCCGGTGTTGAAGCGCGTACCGCGGACCGGCGTCAAGTCCCAGCCGGGGCCGAGATACCGCGTCCGCCATTCGGTATTGGCCTCGAAGCCGCCCGACGCCAGCACCACGGCGCGCGCCCGGATATCGAAGGTGTTGGAGCCTTCGCGGGCGACGACGCCACGGACCGCGCCCTTCTCAACGATCAGCTCCACCGCCCGGGTGGCGTAAAGGATTTCCATGCCGGCGCCCTCGACCGCCGCCGTCAGCCCGTCTACCAGCCCCGGCCCGCCGCCCCAGGTTTCCAGGCACAATCCACCCCAGAACTTGAACCGGCCGTCGACCTTGAACGCCTGGCGGCCGAAGGACGGCTGGAAGCGGACGCCCTTTTCGCGCATCCAGATCAGGGTTTCGAGGCTGTTGTCGATGAGCGCCTCGACCAGGTCCGGGTCGGCCCGGTAGCGGGTGAGGCTGGCCATGTCGTCGAAATACTGGTCGCGGGTGTAGGTGCCGAAATCGGTGTTCTTGATCTCTTCGTCGGACAGCTCCGGCATCACCTTCAGCAGGTCCTCGACGCCATTGTGGGCAAACCGGATGGCGCCGGCGGTGAAGCGGCTGTTGCCGCCGCGCTCGTCAAAAGGGGCGCGTTCCAGCACCAGCACGGTTGCACCCTGTTCACGAGCCGCCAGCGCCGCCGTCATCGCTGCGTTGCCGGCGCCGACAATCACCACATCGCATTCGCGTTTGCTCACTTTACATTCCTGTTTCCGAAAGGCAGAAGCCCGGGGGCCTTTTCCCGAAAGACCGAGGCCCCTCATAAACCCGGTCGGGTCCATTATTGAGCCTCCCCGCCGGATTGTATACAATTTTACCGGCCCCGCCCTTGTCCATCAAAGCCCCGTAATCCGTGCCATAGATGGGATTTAGGTGTAGCCTGAAGAATAAATTTCCGGCTTTTGGGAGGAATAATCGAGATGGCACTCCGACCTTTCGCCGATTATGCCGCCGGTATCGCCACGGCGGATCTGCCCGACGAGGCCTTGCACGCGGCCAAGCGCTGCGTCATAGACTGGTTCGCCTCGGTGCTGCCGGGCGGATTGCAACCCCCGGCGACGCTGCTGATCCGAGCCTATGCCGACTCGATAGGTTCCCGGGGCGGGTCCGGTGGCGCGGTGCTCTATCCGTCAGGCCAAAGGACCGACCCGCGCACGGCGGCTTTGATCAACGGCGCCGCTGTCCACACTATCGAATTCGACGAAATCTACCGCGATGCCCTGTACCACCTCGGAGCGCCGGTGATCTCGGCGGCTTTGGCGCTGGCCCAGGCCCGGGGGCGGGACGGGAATGGGTTCATGCGCGGCGTCATCGCCGGCTACGAGATCTCGAGCCGGATGGGCGTCGTCGTCAACCCGGCGCACTACAAATTCTGGAACACCACCGGCACCATCGGCACCTTCGGCGCCGCCGCCGCTTCTTCCGCCGGCTTCGGTCGATAACCGAGATCAAGGCGTGGGCAGTAAAATCGTTATTTGGAGATCGCGTCGGCGACCGCCCGGCCGATGTCGGCGGTCTTGGCGCTGCCGCCCAAATCGGGCGTGTGGTTGGCGGGATCGGCAAGCACCGCATCGACGGCGGCGTTGAAGGCGGCCGCCGCGGCGGACAGGTCGTCGCGCCCGTGGCCCGCCCCCAGCCATTCCAGCAGCATCGCAACTGAGACCATCAACGCCGTCGGATTGGCGATGCCCTGTCCGGCGATATCCGGCGCTGAGCCGTGCGCCGCCTGGGCGATGGCGTGATCGTCGCCGGCGTTGAGAGACCCGCCGAGGCCGAGGCCGCCGGAAAGTTCCGCCGCCTCGTCGGACAGGATGTCGCCGAACATGTTGGTGGTGAGGACGACGTCGAAGGCCTCCGGAGTCCTCACCAGCAATGCCGCCATGGCGTCGATGAGGACCTCGTCCAGTTCCACCTCGGGGTGCGATTTCGCCACCTCGCGGACCGTGTCCCGGAACAGGCCGTCGGAGACCTTGAGCACGTTGGCCTTGTGCACCACCGTCACCTTGTTGCGCCGCCGCCCGGCCAAGTCAAAAGCCGACTCGGCGATGCGCCGCGAGCCCTGGACGGTGATCTTGCGCACCGACAAGGCGACACCTTCGGTCGGCATGAACTCAGCCGTGCCTTGGAACATGTTGCGGTCGGCATAAAAGCCTTCGGTGTTCTCGCGCGCGATCACCAGGTCCATCTTCGGGGTCATCGCGGGCACGCCGGGCCGCGCGCGGCTGGGGCGGATGTTGGCGTATAGGTCGAAGCGTTTGCGCATCGTCGCCGACGGATTGACGCCGCCTTCTGACGCCGGCGGATAGGCGACCGTGTGAACCGGTCCAACGACGGTGCCGTCGGCGGCCTCGATGGCCTCGATCACGGCGTCCGGCAGGGTCGAGCCCTCCGTCTCCAACGACGCCAGGCCGATGACCCGTTCCTCGAAGGCGAGTTTAAGGCCGTGGGTGTCGTTGAGCGCCTCAAGAGCGGCGCCGGTGGCGGCCATGATCTCAGGGCCGATGCCGTCGCCGGGCAGGATCAGTATTTTCATCGGCTCCCTCTCTCCCCGGCGGCGCCGAAATCGAGGAAATTGGCGGTGCCGTCGCGCTCGATCTGTTTCGTCAGGTCCACCTCCCAGCCGAGGTAGGTCTGCATGGCCGCTTCGTTGCCTTGGTCGAGGTCATAGGGCCGGACCCAGACGTCCTTGGGCTCGTCGAGGGCGTCCTTGAAACCCTTCGCCATCGGATGGCCGGCCTTGACCCACGCCGCCGTGCCGCCGGACAGCACCTTGACCTGGGCCCCCGAAGCCCCGGCGTCGGCCGCCGCCAGCCGCGCAAGCACACCGTCGGGCGAGGTCAGCACGATGACGGCTTTATCGGAAAGCGGCGACAAATTCCCCGGCATGTTGGCGCGGACGGCGAAGCGGCTGGCCGGGATATGGCCGGCCCGGTGGTCGCGGCTGTCGGCGAGGTCGACCACCAAAGCGCCGCCGCCGACGATCAGCGCCGCCAGTTCCTTGGCCGACACTTCGTCCGGGTTTGCCGCCTCCAGGCCCGGCACGCGGGGCCGGTGGGGGCCGTTGACCAGGGGCCCCAGGGACTTGTCGCCTTCGAGTCCGTCCTTCAGCACATGCACGTCGCCCCACCCCATCTGGATCAGCCACGAGGCGGTCATCTTGGCCCTAACGCCGTTGTCGTCGACCAGCACCAGCCTCGCCCCCCTGACGGCCACGGTGCGGTCCGTCGCCTGTATCAGTTGCCCGCCCGGGGCCGGTTTGGACCCTTCCAGGTGGCCGGCCTCGAACTCGGCAAGATCGCGGACGTCAAGCAGGTAAAGGGTGCGCGTGGGGTCGTTGCGCCATTGATCGAGGGTTGCGGCGTCGATTTCCGGAACGCCGAACATGTCGCCGACGCGCCCGGCACATTCGGCCGCCCGCGCAAGGCCATTACCGGAGACCGCCGGGAACGAGCGCTCGGCGCCCTGCTCCAACTCGAACCCGGCCAGGTGCCAGCCCATGGTGCCGTTTTCCAGCGCCACGACACGATTGGGTATGCCGGCGTTGATCAGCGACTGGGCGCCGATGATGGAGCGCGTACGCCCGGCGCAGTTGACGACGACGGTGGTTTCCGGGTCGGGCGCGATATCATGGATGCGCAGCGCCAGTTCCGCCCCCGGCACGTCGATGCCGCCGGGGATGTTCATGGCCTTGAATTCGCTCATCGGGCGGCTGTCGACGATGACCAGGTCGTCGCCCCGGTCCTTCATGGCTTGCAGTTCGGTTGCCGGGATATGGGGGGTTTGGTACCAAACCTCGATGCATTCGCCGAACGCCTTAGACGGCACGTTGACGCCGGTAAAGACCTCGAACCCGGCCCCGGCCCAGGCTTCGAGCCCGCCCTTCAGATAGGAAATGTCGGAATACCCGGCTCCGGCCAGCCGTTGGGCGCCGCGAGTGATAAGGTCATCGTCGCCGTCACCCCCGGCGCACAGCACGATCGGCGCCGACAGGCGGGGCACCAGATCGTCGATCACCATTTCCAGCCGGCTCAAGGTTGCCGACACCGCGAACAGCAGGTGCCCGTCGCCGAAGGTGCCTTCCCCGCGCAGGTCCAGCAACGCAAGCTCGCCGCCCTCGACGATCAGGTCCCTAAGCTCCGGGGCGGTGACGGGTTTGGGTCGGGCAGCGGTCATGGACTCCATACGCCGGAAAACGGCCTAGATTTTGCGTGTATATGCATTAAATTCGCTACCCGTTTTTATTTTCCCGGGGTCAATTTCTTTTCCAGGTGCGCCAGCAGGCCACCGTCGGCGATCATCGTCAATAGGTGCTCCGGCAGCGGCTCGGCTTCAAGGGTCTCGCCGGTGGTCAGGTTCTCGACCGTGCCGGCCAGGGGATCGACGCGGACTTCGTCGCCGGGGTTGATGCGTCCGGCCTCGGCGCAGACCAGGGCCGGCAGGCCGTAGTTCAGCGTGTTGCGGTAGAAGATGCGGGCGAAGGACTTCGCCAACACGGCGCGGATGCCCAGCATCTTCAAATATTGCGGCGCCTGTTCCCGGGACGAGCCGATACCGAGGTTATTGCCGGCGACGAAGACGTCGCCTTTGCCGACGCTGGCGGCGAAATCCGGGTCGACGGCCTGAAGGCACATCTTGCAGCCTTCTTCCGGCTCCTTGTTCATGTAGGACGGCACGGGCGCCAACTGGTCGGTGTCGATGTTGTCGCCAAAGACCCAGGCGCGGCCCTCGATCGGTTCCTTTTCGGCGCTCATTTCCCGACTCCCCGGGCCAGAAGCTCGCGCGGGTCGGTGATTTCGCCGGTGATTGCGGCGGCGGCCACCGTATAGGCCGAGGCCAGGTAGAGTTTGGACGATTCAGGGCCGGCGCGGCCGACGAAGTTGCGGTTGGTGGTCGAAATTCCGGTCATGTCCTCGTCCAGCCGCGCCGGGCCGAGGCCGATGCAGCCGCCGCAGCCGGTGGGCAGGATGGTGGCGCCGGCATCCTCCAGAATCTTCAGCGTGCCGTCCACGGCGGCCGCCTCGTGGATGAGGATTGACGCCGGGGCAACGAAAAAGCGTGTATTTGCAGCTATCTTACGGCCACGAACGACCCTTGCCGCCATCCGCAGGTCTTCGAGCTTGGCCCCCGTGCAGGCGCCGATGTAGGCCTGGCCCAGGGACATGCCCGCGTGTTCGGCGACCTCGGCGGCGTTTTCCGGGCTCGTGGGCGCTGCCACCTGGGGGCCGAGGACCGGGCCGTCGATGTCGATGGTGCGGGCGACGGGGGCGTCCTCGTCCCCCTGCCAGGCATTGATGTCGACGTCCCCGGCCCCGGCCGCCGCCAGCATTTCAGCCGTCGTCTCGTCGGCGGCGATGATCCCCGTCTTGGCCCCCAGCTCGGCGGCCATGTTGGTCAGCGTCATGCGCTCGTCCACGGACATGGCGCGGACGGCGGCGCCTCCGTATTCAACGACCATGTAATTGGCGCCCATGATGCCGATGTCGCCGCAGAGTTTCAGGATAAGGTCCTTGGCCGCGACCCCGTCGGATAGGGTCCCCGACACGGAAACCCTTAGCGTTTCCGGCACCCGCACCCAGATTTCCCCGGTCGCCAGCACGCCGGTCATTTCCGTCGCCCCGACGCCGATCATGAAGGCGCCGAAGGCGCCGCCGGTGGTCGAATGGCTGTCGGCGCCGACGCAGAACATGCCCGGTTTCAGGTGGCCTTTCTCGGGCAGCACCACATGGCAGATGCCCTGCTCGGGGTAGAAATTCCCGATCTTCTTATCCGCCACCCATTGGCGGGTGATCTCCTGGGTCTTGACGCTGCCCGGGTCGGGGTCGTTGACGTAATGGTCGGTGACGATGACGATCTTCGACGTGTCCCAAGGGGCCACGCCCAACTGGTCCAGCATCTTGCCGGCCCGCCGGGGACCTGAGGAATCGTGCATCATCGCCAGATCGACGGCGCAGGTGACGATTCCGCCGGGCTTGACGGAATCCTTGCCCGCGGCCCGGGCGATGATCTTTTCGGAAAGGGTCATGGGTGTTGGCGGGAGCATGGCTCAGATTACCTTTGCGTCTTTCAGTTCCTTCACCTTAGCCGCATTGTAGCCGATTTCCGCCAGCAGCGCCTCGGTGTGTTCGCCCAGCTTCGGCGCCGGGCGGGCCGGGGCCGGGGTCTCGGCCTGCACCGGGGGGCGCAGGGTGCGGTAGGTACCGTGGCCTTCGAGTTCGATGTCCTGGAGCCGCCCTTCATCCTTGACGAAGGGGTTTTCCAGCGCCTCCCTAACGTCGTTGATCGGCGCCGCCGGCACGGCGCCGGCGAAGTCGGCCAGCCATTCGGCGGTGGTTTTGGCCGACAGCGCCTCGTCCAGCATGTCCTGAATCAGGGGCCGGCACTCGAAACGCTCCTTGAAGGTCTTGAAACGGGGATCGTTGGCCCATTCCGCATGGCCGAGGGCTTGCGCCAGCGCCGGCCAGAACTTCTCCTTGTTGCACATCAGGAAGATCCAGCCGTCGGCGGTCTTGTAGAGCTGACACGGGGTCAGGTGCGGATGCGCCGAGCGCGCCAGCCTTTCCTGCACATGGCCGGCGTTCAGGTACCAGATCGCCGGATAGCCCAGGTTCGACAGCGCCACGTCGAAAAGGCTGACGTCGATGTCGCCGCCCTCGCCCGAGGCCCGCGCGCGGATGATGCCGCACAGCGCCGCATAACCCAATGCGACGCCGGTCATCTGATCGACCACCGAAAGCCCGAAGCGGGTCGGCGGCTGGTCCGGTTCGCCGGTCAGCGAGAACCAGCCGGCTTCGGCCTGCATCAGGTAATCGAACCCCGGCCACGACGCCCGGGGCCCGTCGCGGCCATAGGCCGACAGGTGGGCACAGACGATTTTCGGATTGGCGGCCTTGAGATGTTTGTACGTCAGGCCCAGGGCCTCGGGCACGTCGCCGCGCAGGTTGCTGAGCAGCGCGTCCGACGCGCCGACCAGGTCATGCAGCACTTCCTGCCCCTGTTCGCTCTTGAGGTCGAGGGTCAGGCTTTTCTTGTTGCGGTTATAGGCGTGGAACCACTGGCTTTCGCCGTTGTCGAACCAGTAGGGTCCAAGCACGCGAGCGTAATCGCCGCCTCCTTCTCCGTCCTTGGCCGGCGGCTCGATCTTGATCACCTCGGCGCCCTGGTCGGCCAGCCACATGGAGCCGAAGGGACCGGCGCC
>PTLK01000044.1 GCA_002938075.1 Alphaproteobacteria bacterium MarineAlpha3_Bin3 | reverse complement strand
GGCCTGGGTGCCGGCCTGGGTCAGCGCCGCTTTTGCTTTGTCAGTGGCCTGGCCGGGAGTTTTCTTGTTTTTCGAATCGGTGCCGTCGTCGGGGGGCATTGGAGGCGTTCCCTTCCCGTGTGATGCCGGATTTCAGTTTTGTCAAAAGCCAGAAATTAGCGATTTTCAGCGACTTCCGCACGATCCGCCTTCGGATTGTATACATTCTAGCAGGGTTTGCCTGGAAGGGAAATGGCGCGGAAAGTCCCTCTGTCAGGTGCCGGTCTTACCGCCGCCGATTTTCGGCTCCTGGCCCTGGATCAGGCGTTCGATGTTGGCACGGTGGGTGAAAATCGACAGCAAGGTTAGGCCCCCGGCCGCCAGGGCCACCGGAGTGGCGCCGATCCAGGCGGCATAGACGGGCGCCGCCGTCAGCGCCACCAACGCCGCCAGGGACGAATAGCGGAACACCGCCGCCGTCAGCAGCCACGCCCCGCAGGCCACGGCGCCAACCGGGAACAATGATCCCAACAGCACGCCCATGGTCGTCGCCACCCCCTTGCCGCCCCTGAATTTCAGCCACACCGGAAAGTTATGGCCGAGCACCGTGGCCAGGCCGGCGAAAAGCCCGGCATCCATGAGGCCGACAAAGCCCCAGTTCCTGGATACCACCAGCACCACCAGCGCCCCCTTGCCGACGTCGAGCAGCAGTGTCACCACCGCCAACGATTTGTTGCCGGTCCTCAGCACGTTGGTGGCGCCGATGTTGCCGGACCCGATCCGGCGGATGTCGCCGAGCCCGGCCATGCGCGTCAACACCAGCCCGAAGGGAATGGAGCCGATCAGATAGCCGGCGGCGATGGCGGCGATTAGGGCAGGCGAGAAACCGGCAACAGGTCCGCTCAGGGGAAACATAAAAAAGAATCCTCAGGCGTCCGGCTCAAAAACCGGGCGTCCGTCGATGACGGTCCTCAGCACCCGGCCCTGCACCGGCCGGCCGTCGAAGGGCGAATTCTGGGCCTTGCCGACGAGCTTGTCGGCGTCGACCTTCCAGCCTTCGTCGGGGTCGAACAGGACCAGGTCCGCCGGCGCGCCCTCCTTTAGGCTTCCGGCCGGCAGCCCCATCAGCCCGGCCGGCGCCGAGGTCACCAACTTCAGCACCTCCAGAAGGCTCAGGTGCCCGTTGTGGTACAGTTCCAGAGATACCGCCAGCAGCGTATTGAGGCCGATGCCGCCAGGGGCGGCCTGGGCGAAGGGCAGGCGCTTCGATTCCTCATCCCGGGGCGTATGGTCCGATGCGATGGCGTCGATGGTGCCGTCCGCCAAGCCCTCGACGACGGCCTGGCGGTCCTGTTCGGCGCGCAAGGGCGGCGACAGCTTGGCAAAGGTCCGGTAATCGCCGATGGCGGTCTCGTTGAGGGCGAAGTAGGGCGGCGCGGTGTCGCAGGTGACGTTCAACCCGTCGGCCTTGGCCCGGCGCAGGGTGTCGACGGTTTCCGCCGTCGACACGTGGGCGATATGCAGCCGCCCGCCGGTGAGGGAGGCCAGGCGCAAGTCGCGCTCGACCATAATCACTTCCGCTTCCTTCGGGATTCCGAACAGGCCCAGCCGCGTCGCCGTTTCGCCGGCGTTCATCACACCATCGGCGGCGAGGCTCGGCTCTTCCGGGTGCTGGACGATCATCAGCCCGAAGGTCGAGGCGTAGCTCATCGCCCGGCGCATGGTCTGGGCGTCGGCGACGGCGCGTTCGCCGTCGGTAAAGGCGACGGCGCCGGCTTCGGCCAGCAACCCCATCTCGGCCAGCTCCTTGCCCTCCAGGCCCTTGGTCACGGCGCCATAGGGATAGACCTTGGCCAGGCCCAGCTTGCGCGCCCGCCGGGCGACGAACTCGACCTCCGACATGTCGTCGATGACCAGTTCCGGGGTCGGCAGGCAGACCATCGACGTCACGCCACCCGAGACGGCGGCTTCCACCGTCGCCGCTAGGTCGCCGAGCTCAACCCGTATGTCGACCAGTCCCGGGCTCAGGCACTTGCCATGGCAATCGACGATCCGGGCGCCTTTGGGGGCTTTCTTTTTGGTCACCCCCGGGCCTACGTCGGTAATGGCCTCGCCGTCGGTCAATACCCCGCCGGCCGTGTCCAGGCCCGCCGCCGGGTCGAGCAGCCGGGCGTTGACGTAGGCAACCTGGCCCTGGGAGACATCGTTGCGGGGCGCCATCAGGCGTTGCCCCCATTATCGGGATTGAGCGCCAGCAGCTCCAGCACCGCCATCCTGACGGCGACGCCCATTTCCACCTGTTCGCGGATGACGCTGCGCCCGACGTCATCGGCGACGTCGGTGTCGATCTCGACGCCCCGGTTCATCGGCCCCGGGTGCATGATCAATGCGTCTTCCTTGGCATTCGAGAGTTTCTCGTAATCGAGGCCGAAGAAATGGAAGTATTCGCGGATGGAAGGCAGGAAATTGCCGTGCATGCGTTCGCGTTGCAGGCGCAGCATCATCACGATGTCGCAGTCCCTGAGGCCTTCGTTCATGTCGTGAAAGATCTCGACGCCGAGCCGCTCGACCTCGGGCGGGATCAGGGTCTTGGGGGCAATCAACCTGACCCGCGCGCCCATGGTATTCAGCAGGTGAATGTTCGACCTGGCGACTCGGGAATGTAGAATATCGCCGCAGATGGCGACCTGCAGGCCGCTCAAGCCGCCCCGCCGCCGGCGGATGGTGAGCGCGTCCAGCAACGCCTGGGTCGGGTGTTCGTGGCTGCCGTCGCCGCCGTTGATGACGGCGCAGTTGACCTTTTCCGACAGCAGTTTGACGGCTCCGGAATGGGGGTGACGGACCACCAGCACGTCCGGGTGCATGGCATTCAGGGTCATCGCCGTGTCGATGAGGGTCTCGCCCTTTTTCACCGAGCTGGTGGCTACCGACATATTGATGAGATCACCGCCGAGGCGCTTGCCGGCGAGCTCGAACGACGTCCGGGTGCGGGTCGAATCCTCGAAGAAGAGATTGATGATGGTGCGGCCGTGAAGAAGAGGCGTGGTCTTGTCGGCGCGGCGGTTTTGGTTGACGTAGGTTTCGGAACGGTCCAGTAAAATCGATATTTCTTCCGGCGAAAGACCTTCAATGCCGAGCAGATGCCGATGAGGAAAATGGACGTTGTCCTTACCGCCTTTGGCCATAGGCGTACACCACCTCCTGAATTCGGCGCGCACTATATGGATTGACGGGTTGCGGCGCAAGCACGCGTGCGGGAAGATGCCGCCCAACCATGGAGGAATACCTAAAAAGCCACGAACGCCTGGCCCAGTTGTTCGACAGGAAATCGTCTTCATCGCCGGCGCCACCCGGTGGGGAACGGCCTGGGTCCAGCAGTGCCTGGACGCGCACCCGGAAATTTGCTGCAAGGGCGAGGGGCACTTCACCGATGTCCTGTTTCCGATGCTGGCCAAGGTTTTCGACGATTACAACGCGGAAGCCGAAACCGTCGGCAACCGGCTGCAAAAGGCCGAGCTTCCGGGCAACGCGGCGGGTTTCACGTTCGAGGACGTGGACCACATGATGACCACGGCCATCGGGCTGGCGCTCGACCGCTGGACCGACGGCGCAGACGTCAAGGTGATTGCCGAAAAGACACCCGAACATGTGGTGTCGCTGGATTTACTCGCCCGCGTCGTGCCTAGTCTGAAAATCGTTCACGTTTACCGCGACGGCCGCGACGAAGCGGTATCGGCCTGGGAATTCAATTCCGGCCTCAGCCGCGGCAAGTTCCGGGAGCAATACCCAAAATTCGGCGATTTCGCCAAGACCTTTGCCGGCAACTGGAGCAAAAGCATTACCGCCGCCCGGCGGTTCGAGCGCGACCACCCGGGACAGTGTTTTCATTTCCGCGCCGAAGACGCCCAGGGCGAGGCGGTGCCGGTGCTTTGGCCGTTGTTGAAATTCCTCGGCGTCGACGACGGCGAGGCGGTGATCAAGGACACCGCCGAAGCCGCCTGGGAGGCGGCGCAATTGGACGTCGACCCCGGCGACTGGAAACACACCTTCGAGGCGGCGGAAAAGCGGTCCTTCAACCGCCAATGCGGCGAGTTGCTGAAGCTTCTGGGGTAAGAGGTTTAGGGCACATCAAGTTTGAATGGAATCATTCGGACTTGGTGGACTCTGGTTGCGGTGTATTCCGCAACTCGCCGCGCAGCGGGCGTGAGCCCCCATGGCGCATGAACGGGCGTCTGAACGCAGGTTTGATCGTGTGCGCACGATCAAACCTGAAACGCTATAGTGGGAAGCCATGAAATCGTTGATTATCTACGCCGCCGCCGCGGCCGCCGAAATCGCCGGGTGTTTCGCCTTCTGGGCCTGGCTGCGGCTCGGCAAAAGCGCCCTTTGGCTGGTTCCGGGCCTGGCGGCGCTGTGCTTTTTCGCCTACCTGCTGACCAAAATCGATGCCCTTTACGCCGGCCGCGCCTTTGCCGCCTATGGCGGTGTCTACATTGCCGCGTCGCTGGTCTGGCTGTGGGCGGCGGAGGGCATCCGCCCCGACCGCTGGGACGTCCTCGGCGCCGTGATCTGCCTCGTCGGTGCCGCCGTCATCCTGCTGGCGCCCCGGGCGGCGTAATCCTTGGTATAACCTTTATCCCGCCAAAACCACCGCCAGCGGCAGCGTCACCGCGGCGCCAAGGGTGGTGGCGGTGACGATCCCGGCCATCAGCGACCCGTCGCCGCCGAGCTGTCGCGACATCACGTAGCTGGCCGCCGATACCGGCAGGGCCATGAACATCACCGCGACGGCCGCCGCCGGGCCGGTAACGCCGAATACCTGGCAGGCGGCATAGGTGACGGCCGGGGTCACGGCCAATTTAAGCGCCGCCGTGCCGATGACGGCATTGCGGGCCTCCCTGACGGCGGTGAAATCGAGCCCGGCGCCGACCGCCATCAGCCCCAAGGGCAGCGCCGCGTGGCCGATGATTTCCAGAATCGGGCCGATGATCGGCGGCAGGCCGAGGCGCGTGACGTTGAGCACGGCGCCCAACAGGCAGGCGATGATGATCGGGTTTTTCAGTGCCGGCGCCACGGCCTCGCCCCAGCCGTTTCCGGGGATCGGCGTCCCGGCGCTGTCCCCGGCCCAGCGCAAATGGCCGACGATGGCCAGGAAATTGACCAGCGGAATGACGGCGATGATGGCGGCCGCCGTCAGCGTCAGCCCGGCGTCGCCGAAAAGCGCCATCGCGGCGGCGATGCCGACATAGGTGTTGGGTCGGATGGCGCCCTGGAACACCGACACGAACGACGGCCCGGCAAGGCCTGCCTTGGCCAGCCGGGGCCTGAGGGCGATCATCGCGCCGGCCATCAGCCCCGTCGCCACCACCAGGGCGGTGGCCATCGGCAGCAGGTCCGGGCCGACCGCCTCGGCGCCGCCGATGGACGTTATCAGAAGCGCCGGGAACAGGAAGTAGAAGGTCAACCGCTCGGCCGGGTCCCAGAAATCGTCGGTGAAGATGCGGCGGGACTTGAGCAGGTAGCCGACGGCGATTAGCCCAAAAACCGGGGCCAGGGCGGACAGGACGCCGGTCATGGCATCGCGTCCAGCGCCCCTTGCAGGATGTAGGCGGCGGCCATCTTGTCGATCAACTCGGCGCGGCGCTTGCGGGTCATGTCGGCCTCGTCGATCAGCACCCGCTCGACGGCTTTCGTGGACAGCCGCTCGTCCCAAAAGACGATGGGCAAATCGATGTGTTCGAGAAGGTTGTTGGCGAATTGGCGCACCGATTGGCAGCGCCGGCCTTCGGTGCCGTCCATCTGCACCGGCAACCCCAAGACCAAGCCGCCGACGTTTTCCTCGGCGATGAGGACGGACAGGCGCTCGGCGTCCTTGGTGAACTTGCCGCGTTTGATGGTTTCCGCCGGGCTCGCCACCATCAACGTGACGTCCGATAGCGCCAGACCGATGGTCTTGGAGCCGATATCCAGTCCCAACAGGCGGTGGCCCGGTTTGAGTGTGTCCCTGATCCGATCGATGGCCGTTATCGCCACAAAGCGCTCCTTGAAAGGGTTCAAAAAAAGCCCCCGGAAAAAGACAGTGGAGGCATGGCCCGACGTTGGCTATCATACCCTAAGCCTTTGTTATACCTTATTCCTGGGCTCGGGGGGCTCTCAATGGTTGAGGCAAAGGGCGGCTTCTGGCAATTGGCCTTGCCAAGGAATCCAAACGGCGGTGGGACCTTCCGTCCGCTTGTGGCGGCGGTTTTGCTGATCGCGCTCGCCGTCGGCCCCGCCTTGGCGGCGGAGAAAAAAACGCCGCCGAAGCCGATGATCTTTATGGGCGTCAAGGTGAAGCCGTTCCACGGCCAATACCTAGTGCTGAAGGACGTCAACATTCGCGCCCGGCCGAAGACGAAAGCCAAGAGAGTTGGCAGCTTCAAGGCCGGCAAGCGCATTGACGCGGTGGCCCGGGCCGCCGGCGCCTGGGTGGCGGTGCGCGAAGGCGGCAAGGACCTGGGCTTCGTGTACGACCGGATCCTTCTGCCGTTGATCGACGGCACGCTGAAAAAGGACCTTGAAGGCAAGACATTGGTGAAAGGTGGGGCTTCGTGCCAATACCGCATCCGGTTCGAGGGCAAAAGCCAGGTCGAGGGACAGGTCTTCGAGATCGCCGATTACGACGTCTTTTGGGACTGCCTGGACGGCAAACGCAAGGTCAAGTTCCGCACCCCGATGTTCATCACCGAGGCGCCCTATCAATTGGGGACCAAGCGGATTTTTCAGATCAGCATCGACGTTTTGGACATCGAAGGCGGCTATGATGACATTTTTTCCACCACCCTCCTTTACGATAAGGACAAGAACCGCGTCGCCTTCGACAGCGTCTCGATCAAGAAATTCGGACAAACCCCTGTGATCAAGGAAATCCCCGCCAAGACCGTGCCCCAGGCATTGAGGGCCGCGGTCATAATCACCCTCGCGACATGGAACAAATCCGCCTGGAAGGACCTGATCAAGAACTTCCCCTGAGGGCGGGCCATCCCGCCTAAAAAGCGGGCTTAAAAGGGTCCACAATCTCCCCGAACCACGATTCCACTCCAAGCCGCTGAACGCCTTGGCTTGCAAGGAATTGTGATTATTTTTTAGTCATCATTAAATTTTAGCACAAAAACTAGGTAATTTAGCGTCATTCCTGCCTTTATGGCCGCCCTGTCCATTGCCCGTTTTGTTGAAAAATTATTTATTTACATAGGGTTATTAAAAAAATCCGTTTTGCCCGCTGACTGGCTCGCAAATTGCTGAATAAGGATCAATCCCCGCCTTCGGGGACGATCATGATCGAAGCAAAAACGGACTTAAAAAAGGGCAAGATAATGAAAATTTCGAATATGGCCTGTCCCGGTTTTGCGGCTGTCATTATTGCCGCGACACCGGCTTTGGCGGCCGAGGATAGCAAAGCGCTTATTCCAGGTGACTTCTCCGCCAATGTCGGGGTGTTCTCCGATTACACCTTCCGGGGCATTTCACAAACCGGCGACGAACCCGCCGCACAGGGAGGAATCGATTACAGCCTCGATACCGGCGCCGAGGGCGTCGGCCTTTATCTCGGCGTTTGGGGATCGAATGTCGATTTCAGCGACGGCGACGAGGCTTGGTTGAGATTGACTGGTATGGCGGCTTGTCCAAAAGTTTCGGCGGCGTCGACGCCAGCATCGGATTTATTTTTTTCTATTCATATCCCGGCGCTTCCGGTTCGCTGAACTATGACTTTATCGAGGGCAATCTGGCGCTCGGCTACCAAATCAACGACATATTTTCGGTCGGCTTCGGCTATAACGCTTCGCTGGATAACTTCGGCGACAGCGGCGCCGCCCATTACTTCAGCGGGTCCTTAAGCTATGCCGTTCCCACCGCCGGCGTCGGTCTAATCCTGGATGCCAGCGTCGGCCGGCAGTTGATCGAAGACAACGCCGCCTTCGGCACCCCCGATTACTGGGACTGGCGTATCGGCGCTTCGTTGGCGTTAACACCCAATATTTCGATCAGCGCCTTTTATACCGACACCGACATTTCGACCGCCGACTGCGGTTCCGAGAACTGCGATGCGCGCGGCCAGGTTTCCCTTACCGCGTCGTTCTAAGGCACAAGAAACCCACTTCCTCCTGAAGGGGCCGCCGGCCGGAAACCAGACTCCGGTTGGGCGGCCCCGATCTTTCCCGTAATCCCCGTCAAAGTCTGGACGAAACCCGAAGCTGGACGCCTTGAATCCAAAGGATCGGCGGGCTAACGTCGGCGCCCAGGCCGGGGCTTGAAACCCTTTTTCTCCCTCCGGCCTCTGTTTTTTCGCCTTCATCCGTAAATCCGGAGTCGCGGATGTCCTTGGACAAAGATACCGTCAGGAAAATCGCCTTCCTTGCCCGCATCCGGGTGCCCGCCGAGGCGCTGGACGGCCTGTCGGGCGAGCTTTCCAACATCATCGGCTGGGTCGAGCAGTTGAACGAGGTCGATACCAAGGGCGTCGAACCGATGACGTCTGTCGCCGACATGGACTGGCCGCGGCGCGACGACGAAATTACCGACGGCGACCGCGCCACCGACATCCTGGCCAACGCCACCGATCCGGAACCCGGCCCCGGCGGTGGGGACGGCGGATTCTTCACGGTGCCGAAGGTGGTCGAATGACCGCGCTCACCGAACTTTCCCTCGCCGAGGCCGGCCAGGGCCTGGAAGCCAGCGACTTCACGGCCGAAGAGTTGACCCGGGCCTGTATCGAGGCGCTCGAAGGAGGGCGCGATCTCAACGCGTTTATCACCGAGACGCCGGACATCGCCGTGGATCGGGCCAAGGCGTCGGACGCCCGGCGCGCCGACGGCAAGGCGGCCGGCTCCATGGACGGCATCCCCATCGCCGTTAAGGATCTGTTCTGCACCGAGGGCGTGCTGACCACCGCCGGCTCGCACATCCTCGATGGCTTCACGCCTGCCTATGAATCCACCGTCAGCGCCAACCTCAAGGATTCCGGCGCGGTGATGCTGGGCAAGACCAATTTGGACGAATTCGCCATGGGGTCCGCCAACGTCACGTCTTATTACGGGCCGGTGAAGAACCCGTGGAAGGGCCCCGGCGGCAAGGACATGGTGCCGGGCGGTTCCAGTGGCGGTTCGGCGGCGGCGGTGGCGGGCGGCCTGTGCCCCGGCGCCATCGGCACCGATACCGGCGGCTCGATCCGCCAACCGGCGTCGTTTACCGGCATCGTCGGCATGAAGCCCACCTACGGCCGCTGTTCGCGCTGGGGCATCGTCGCCTTCGCCTCGTCCTTGGATCAGGCCGGGCCGCTGACCCGCACCGTCGAGGACGCCGCCATCATGTTGGGCGCCATGGCCGGCCACGATGCCAAGGACTCGACCTCGGCGCCGATCGACGTTGCCGATTTCTCCGCCGGGCTTAAGGAAGGTGTCAAGGGAATGAAGGTGGGGATTCCGGAGGAATACACGTTGGACGGCATGCCGGCCGAGATCGAGGCGCTGTGGCAACAGGGCATGGACTGGCTGAAGGGGCAAGGCGCGGAATGCATCGACGTTTCCCTGCCGCACACCAAATACGCCCTGCCGGCCTATTACATCGTCGCCCCGGCCGAGGCGTCTTCCAACCTGGCCCGCTACGACGGGGTGCGCTATGGGCTTCGCGTCGAGGGCGAAACGCTCGACGACATGTACATGGCGACTAGGGCGCTAGGCTTCGGCGACGAGGTCCGCCGCCGGGTGCTGATCGGTACCTACGTTCTGTCGGCCGGTTACTACGACGCCTATTACCGCCAGGCGCAAAAGGTCCGCACCCTGATCGCCCGGGACTTCCGCGAAGCCTTCGAACAGGTTGACGTGCTATTGACGCCGACGGCGCCTTCGGCCGCCTTCGCCATCGGCGACAAGATGGACGACCCGGTGGCCATGTACCTGAACGACGTCTTCACCGTGCCCGCCTCCATGGCCGGGCTGCCGGCGATTTCGGTACCGGCGGGGCTCGACGGGGACGGCCTGCCGCTGGGCCTGCACCTGATCGCCAAGCCGTTCGACGAGGTAACGCTGTTCCGCTCGGCCTCAGCCCTCGAAGAGGCGGCCGGGTTTGATGCCAGGCCGCCTTCGCCGAAGGGAGGCGCGTCATGAGCTACCTGATTTCAGGCGAAAGCGGCGATTGGGAGGTGGTGATCGGGCTCGAGATCCACGCCCAGATCGTTTCCTCGGCCAAGCTTTTTTCCGGCGCCGCCACGGCTTTCGGCGCCGGGCCCAACACCCAGGTGTCGCTGGTCGACGCGGCGATGCCGGGGATGTTGCCGGTTATCAACGAGCATTGCGTTGCACAGGCGATCAAGACCGGCCTCGGGCTGAAGGCGAAGATCAACCTGCATTCGGTTTTCGAGCGCAAGAACTACTTCTACGCCGACTTGCCGCAGGGCTACCAAATCTCCCAGTATGCCGAGCCCATCGTCGGCGAAGGCACGGTGATCCTGGACATGCCCGACGGCAAAACCCGGGAAATCGGCATCGAGCGCCTGCACATGGAACAGGACGCCGGCAAATCCCTGCACGACCAGGACCCGAAGCGTTCGTTCATCGACCTCAACCGTTCCGGCATCGCGTTGATGGAGATCGTTTCCAAGCCCGACCTGCGGACGCCCGAGGAAGCCGGGATTTACCTGCGCAAGATACGCACGATCCT
>PTLK01000043.1 GCA_002938075.1 Alphaproteobacteria bacterium MarineAlpha3_Bin3 | reverse complement strand
AATGGATCCGCAAGGCGCGGTCTATGGCGCGCGACTTTCAGGACGGCCTCTACGAGGGCGTCCGTGAGGCCGACCTGGATGATCTGAAAAAGGAACTGGACACCCCCGGCGGCCTGGACATCGCCAAGAAGATCGAGGATGCCGTCGATCCGACCAGCGAGATTACCAAAGACATGGACCTGGACAAGGACTTGTACGACGAAATGAGCGGCGCCGTGGACGATTTGAAGAAAATCACCGACCCCGATTCCGCCGCCAAGGACGTCGCCAAGGATGCCCACAAGGACAATGACCCGGCGGAGGGGGAGGCCCAAAAGACATCCCGGAAGGCAAGCGGGTAGGCGGTCGTGGCCGACGCCGGACTCACCGAAAAAGCGATGCCGCTGCTAGATCATCTGATTGAGCTTCGCTCGCGCCTTCTGCATTCCTTCATCGCCATCGTGGTGCTGTTTTTCGTCAGTTATTACTTCGCCCCGGAGCTTTACGACTTCCTGGTCGCGCCCCTGGCCGATGTGTTGGAGGAAATGGGGGGCCAGCGCCGGCTGATCTTCACCGCCCTTCACGAGGCCTTCTTCACCTATATCAAGGTCGCCTTTTTCGCCGCCCTGTTCTTGTCCTTCCCATTCATCGCCATCCAGGTGTGGATGTTCATCGCGCCGGGCCTTTACAAGAACGAAAAACGCTCCTTCGCGCCGTTTCTGATCGCCACGCCGATCCTGTTCTTCGCTGGCGGCGCGCTGGTCTACTACTTCATCTTCCCACTGGCGTGGAAGTTCTTCCTCAGCTTCGAATCGGTGGGCGGCGCAGGCGCTTTGCCGATCCAATTGGAGGCCAAGGTCGATCAATACCTGTCGCTGGTGATGCGGCTGATCTTCGCCTTCGGGTTATGCTTCGAACTGCCGGTCGTGTTGACGCTGTTGGCCCGGGTCGGCATGGTCTCGTCCAAGGGCCTGGCGGAAAAACGCAAGTACGCTATCGTCCTGGCCTTCGTCGCCGCCGCCATCCTGACGCCGCCCGACGTCATCAGCCAGATCGGTCTGGCGCTGCCGACCATGGTGCTCTATGAGATTTCCATCGTCTGCGTCAGAATAGTGGAGAAAGGGCGCGGCGACGTCGAAGAGGAAGATGACGAGGACGAAGACGACGACGAGGAAGAAGAGAGCGGCCAAGGGGAAGACGATTTCCCCGAAGATCCACATGATCCCGACATCGTCGAATCGCCCTAGGGGCTGAGGACGCCAACGCCGATGTTCGACATCAAGTGGATCCGCGATAACGCGCAAGAATTCGACAACGCCATGGCGCGCCGAGGGCTAGACCCACAATCGGCGGGCCTAATCGAACTCGACGAAAAGCGCCGCCAGTTACAGTTCGAGGCCCAGGAAATTCAGGCTGAGCGCAACAAGCTGTCGAAAGAGGTCGGCGCGCTCAAGGCCAAGGGCGAGGACGCCGAAGACCTGATCGCCAAGGTGTCGCGGACCAAGGACGCCGAGGCCGAGGCCGAAATGGCGGCTGCCGAGGCCGAAACGGCGCTGGGCGAGGCGATGGCAAAGCTTCCCAACCGGCCCGCCGACGACGTCCCCGAGGGCGCCGATGAGGCGGCAAACGAGGAAATCCGCACCTGGGGCGACAAGCCGACATTCGATTTCGAGGCCCGTGAGCACTTCGACATCGGCGAGGCGCTGGGCCTGATGGATTTCGAGACCGCGGCCAAGATGTCCGGAGCGCGCTTCGTGCTGCTGTCGGGCGCGCTCGCGCATATGGAGCGCGCGCTGGCCAACTTCATGCTCGACCTGCATACCACCGAGCACGGTTTGTTAGAGGTCAACCCGCCGGCCCTGGTCAACGACTCGGCCCTCTTCGGCACCGGGCAATTGCCGAAGTTCGGCGGCGACTTGTTCAAGACCGAGGACGGCCTGTGGCTGATCCCGACCGCCGAGGTGCCGCTGACCAACATCGTCGCCGGCACTATCGTCGAGGCCGACACCCTGCCGAGGCGCTATGCGGCGATGACTTGGTGCTTCCGCTCCGAGGCCGGCGCGGCGGGCAAGGACACCCGCGGCATGATCCGCCAACACCAGTTCACCAAGATCGAAATGGTCACCATCTCGACGCCCGAAACCTCATCGGAAGAGCTCGAACGAATGACCGATTGTGCCGAGGAGGTCCTGAAGCGGCTCAACCTTCCCTATCGTACCGTGGTGCTTTCCACCGGCGACCTGGGTTTCGGGGCACGGAAGACCTACGACATCGAGGTCTGGCTGCCGGGCCAGGACCGCTACCGCGAGATTTCAAGCTGCTCCAACTGCGGCGATTTCCAGGCCCGGCGGATGAACGCCCGCTTCCGGCCCCAAGGCGACAAGAAGGCCGACAAGAAGGGCGACAAGAAGACCCAATTCGTCCATACCCTCAACGGTTCGGGACTGGCCATCGGGCGGACGCTGATCGCGATCCTGGAGAACTACCAGCAGGCCGACGGCTCCGTCGTCGTCCCCGACGCCCTACGTCCCTCCATGGGCGGGCTCGAAGCGATCTCCGCCGATGGCGCGTAATTCCGTCGATCTCAAAAAAGCGCAGGTGCTGGTCTGCAACGACGACGGCATCAACGCGCCGGGGCTGAAACTCCTGGAAAAAGTGCTGACCTCGCTGGCCCGCGAAGTCTGGGTGGCGGCGCCGGAAACCGAGCAGAGCGCCGTCAGCCATTCGCTGACCCTGCGCCGCCCGTTGCGCATCCGCAAGCTGTCTGCGCGCCACTTCGCCCTCGACGGCACGCCCACGGACTGTGTTCTCATGGGTATCAACGAGATCATGAAGTCGACGCCGCCGGACCTGGTGGTCTCGGGCGTCAATAGGGGCGGGAATCTCGGTGAGGACGTCACCTATTCGGGCACCGTCGCCGCGGCCATGGAAGGGACGCTTTTGGGCGTGCCGTCGGTGGCCTTGAGCCAGGTCTATGCCGACGGCCATCCGGTCAAATGGGCAACGGCGGAGAAGTGGACGGCCAAGGTTTTAAAAAAACTCACCGCCGAGTCCTGGCCCCCGGGCGTGCTGATCAACGTCAATTTTCCCGACGTCACGGCGGGCCGCGTCACCGGCATCGAGGTCACCCGCCAAGGCCGGCGCAAGATCGGCAGCGAACTGGTCCGGGGCACCGACCCCCGGGGCGAGCCCTATTACTGGATCGGCGCCCAGCGGCGCGAGGAAAAATACAGCCCGGGCATCGACCTGGAGGCGATCAGCCGCGGCGCCATCTCGATAACGCCGCTGACCATGGACCTGACCCACGGGCCGACGTGTAAAAAACTAAAAGCCAGGTTCAAATGAACCCGGCGTCGCAAATGGCGAAACTAATGCTGGAACTGCGCCAGGCCGGGATCACCGAGGTCGGCGTGCTGGAGGCCCTTGAGGTAACCCCGCGCGAGATGTTCCTGCCCGAGCAGTTCAAGGACCGGGCTTTTGAGAACGTCGCCCTGCCCATCGGCCACCACCAGACGGTAAGCCAGCCTTCCGTCGTCGGGCTGATGACCCAGGCGCTTGAGGTCACCGACCGCATGAAGGTGCTGGAGATCGGCACCGGGTCGGGCTATCAGGCGGCGGTGTTGGCGCGGCTGTGCCGGCGGCTCTATACCATCGAACGCCATCCGCCGTTGCTCGAGCAGGCCGAGGACAGGCTGAAGCGGCTGGGCCTGGTCAACATCACCGCCTTGACCGGCGACGGCACCCTCGGGTGGCCGGAACAGGCGCCTTTCGAGCGCATCGTGGTCACCGCGGCGGCCGCCGACGTGCCGGAAATCCTGCTCGGCCAGTTGGCCGAGGGCGGCATCATGGTGCTGCCCGTCGGCCTCGACGAGAGGGATCAGCACCTGATCCGCGTCCGACGCACCGAAACCGGTGCCGAGACCGAGGATTTGGGGGCCACCCGATTCGTGCCACTGATCGAGGCCGGGGTCGAGGACTGAAGGCTGGGGGCCGCTTGGGCATGGGCTTTCCGGTGCGCCGTTGATAGGGCGGGCGGGCATAAGCGATAATCCGTTCATGCCGCCGTTGATCCGACCGCGCCCTTTTTCCGGGCTGCTCATTGTGTTGGCCGCTTTGTCGATGCTGGGCGGCTGCGGGTCCATCGAATGGCCGCTCCCCGGGGCGGTTCCCCGCGACACCAACACCCCACCGCCGGCTCCCCGGGCATCGAGTACCGCCTTCGTCGTCGCCGGCGCCGTCGTCGCCGGTCCCGGCGATACGGTCTATGCGCTGTCGCGCCGCCACCGGGTGCCGGTCCGCGCCATTATCGAGGCCAACCGGCTCAGGCCCCCCTATCACCTGAAGGCCGGCCAAAAGGTCGTCCTGCCCCGGGGCCGCCAGCACATGATCCGGCGCGGCGAAACGCTCTACGGGATCGCCAGGGAATACCGGGTCAACCCCTACGCCCTGGCCCGTGCCAACGGCCTCAGGCCGCCCTATCCGATCCAGGCCGGGCAACGGCTGGTCTTGCCGGGGAGCGCGGGCAAGGCCATCCGGACGGCGAACAGAAAACAACGCGCCGCCCCCGTCAGGACCTTCGGGCGGCCGGCGTTGAGCCAAAAGACCTCGCCGCCGCCCTCGGCGATTCCGAGGCCGCCGCCGGCCACCGGCAAGGGCTTCATCTGGCCGGTGAAGGGAAGGGTGGTTTCCGGTTTCGGGGCCAAGGCCGGGGGGCTGCGCAACGACGGCATCAACATCACCGCCAAGCGCGGCGCGCCGGTCAAGGCGGCGGAAAACGGTGTCATCGCCTACGCCGGCAACGAGCTTCGCGGTTTCGGCAACCTGTTGCTGATCAAACATTTCGGCGGCTGGGTGTCGGCCTATGCCCATACCGGGAAAATGCTGGTCAAGCGCGGCGACAGGGTCCTCAAGGGCCAGCAGATCGCCACGGTGGGATCGACCGGCAACGTCAAGAACCCGCAACTTCATTTCGAACTGCGCCGCGGCAACCGCGTCCTCGACCCGCTGAAACACCTGCGCGGGGCGTAGGGGCAGGGAATGGCCGAACCTGATCTTCTTTCGCGTGCCCTCGATCACCACAAATCGGGCCGTCTCGAAGACGCCAAGGCCCTCTATTTGCGGATTCTGGACGAAAACCCCGACGACCCGGATGCGCTGAATTACCTCGGCGTCTTCGAATGCCAGCTGCGAAGGTTCGACCAGGCGGAAGAACTGATTAACCGTTCGCCTGCACTCCGCCCTGCGGCCCAAAGCCTTCGGGCGAGTGGCCGTGGTGAAAACGCTTTGTCCGGGATATTCCATAACGCCGGGCCATAACGCCGGGATAGAAGGAGAAAGCCTAGTTCAGCGGCTTGCCCAGACGCCCGGCCAGGTCCTGGATGTACTGCCAGGCGACGCGGCCGGAACGCGCGCCGCGGGTCACCGCCCATTCGTTGGCCTCGCCGGTGAGGTCGAGGGCCGGGTCGTCGAGGCCGAAGTGCTTGACGTAGCCTTCGACGATGGCGAAGTAGGTTTCCTGGTCGCAGTTGTGGAAACCGATCCACAGCCCGAAGCGATCCGAGAGCGACACCTTTTCTTCCACCGCCTCGGCCGGGTTAATGGCGGTCGAGCGCTCGTTGTCGATCATCTCGCGGGGCATCAGGTGGCGGCGGTTCGACGTGGCGTAGAACAGCACGTTGGCGGGCCGCCCCTCGATGCCGCCTTCGAGGACCGTCTTCAGCGACTTGAACGAGGCGTCGGAGCCCTCGAAGCTGAGGTCGTCGCAGAACAGCAAGCACTGGCGCTCCTTTTGGCGCAGGATGGACAGCAGTTTCGGCAGCGACGTGATATCCTCGCGGTGGATTTCCACCAGCGCCAGGGAGCCCGGCTTATCGGCCGCGATCTTGGCGTGCACGGCCTTGACCAGCGAGCTTTTGCCGGTCCCCCGGGCGCCCCACAAAAGCGCGTTGTTGGCCGCCAAGCCGTTGGCGAATCGCCGGGTGTTGTCGAGCAGCAGGTCCATCTGGTCGTCGATGCCCTTGAGCAGGAAGATTTCGACCCGATTGACGTTAGCGACCGCCTCCAGGCGGCCTCCCGCACTTGCGAAGCCCGCTTCGGTGGGCGAAGGAAGGTCGGCATGCCAGACGAATGCGTCGAGGGCGTCGGCGTCATCCAGATCGGCGCTTTGCCAAGGCGTCGGCGCCAGGCGTTCCAGCGCCCCGGCGATGCGGTTCAGGATTTCCGGGTCGGCCTCACCGGCCACTGCTGCCTCCGGTCCACCCCGGTCTCCCCTGGCACGCATGTAGGCCTGGACCTTCTCGACCGTGCGGGTGGTGATGCCCTTGCCGCTTCGAAGCCGGGCCACCAGCTTGCCGTCGTTGGCGGCCAATCGCCCGAACGTCGTTGGCGCCATGCCGGCCCGGCGGACGAAGGCGTCAATTTCCCGCAGGAGGCCGGAAGAGATGCTCATGGGACCCCATAATGGGATTTATTCTTTTTTTGTCAATGTCAAAATAATATAATATTAACAGATAGTTAATTTGAATTTTTATATTCTGAATGACAAAAAATAGGATTTATCCTACGCATGGGAAAAGCCCCTTCCCGGTTCCGCCGAAACGCCGCCGGTCCCGGTTGACGATAACCCATTCCTCCCATTCCTTTGCGTTTGCAACTATGGTCCTGATGGCTATAGTCCGGCTGCGTTTCTTATCAATATTGAAAAGAACGGGCCCGTCCCGGGCCAATTTTAGGAGTGTCGAATGTTCGTGCCCCCAGCTTACGCACAAGCCGCTGCCGGCGGTGGCGGCAGCGGGTTTGAAGCCTTCCTGCCGCTGATCCTTATCTTCGGTGTCTTCTATGTCCTGCTCATCCGCCCGCAGCAGAAGAAGATGAAGGAGCACAAGGTGACACTGAGCGCCATCCGCCGCGGCGACAAAGTCGTCACCGGCGGCGGCATCGTCGGCACCGTCACCAAGGTCATCGACGACCTCGAGATCACCGTCGAAATCGCCGATGGCGTCAAGGTCAGGGTGCAGCGGGGATTGATCTCGACAGTTCTTTCGAAGACCGAACCGGTCAAGGGAGACAAGAAATCCGAGAGTTCCGTCGATGCCGGGAAATCCGGCGGCGTATCGGGAATTTTGGGAATGCTGTTCGGCGGCAAGAAATAGAGTTTCAACGAGGGTTTCGGGCGCGAAGATTTCTCCATGGTCTACTTTGCCAAGTGGAAAATGGTGTTGGTGCTGGCGATTTGCGCGCTCGGCCTGGCGTTCGCGGTCCCCACCTTCCTTAGCCGCGACCAGGCCAACGCGGTGCCCGCTTGGCTGCCGAACCAGCAAATCAGCCTGGGCCTCGACCTGCAAGGGGGCTCGCACCTTCTGTTGGAGGTCGATTCCAAGGCGGTGATCCGGGAATACCTGGAATCCCTGGTAGATACCATGCGCATCGAACTTCGCAAGGCCCGCATCCGCTATCAGGGCCTGGGCGTCGAGGGCAATGCCGCCAAGGTGACCATCAAGGACCCGGCCAAGACCGAGCAAGCCCGGCAGCTTCTGAGGGCGCTTGACGCCGATACGGAAACGACGACCGACGGCAACCGGATTTTTCTGACCCTGACCGAAAAGACCATCCGCGACCGCAAGGTGGCGGCGGTTCAGCAGTCCATCGAAATCGTCCGCCGCCGGGTCGATGAAACCGGCACCCGGGAGCCGACCATCCAGCGCCAGGGCGACGACCGCATCCTGGTCCAGCTTCCCGGCCTCGACGACCCGGAAAGGATCAAGCGGCTGTTGGGCAAGACCGCGAAAATGACCTTTCACCTTATCGATAACCGCAATTCGGTCGAAGCGGCGATGGCCGGAAGGGTGCCGCCGGGATCGCGGCTGCTGTCGTCGGACGACGTCGATCCCAACGGCCAGTCGCGCATGTACCTGATCCGCAAACGGGTCATGGTTTCCGGCGATACCCTGATCGATTCCCAACCGTCCACCGACGGGCGGACCAACGAACCGGTGGTTACGTTCCGCTTCGATACCGCCGGCGCCAAACGCTTCGGGTTGGCGACGTCGAAGAACGTCGGCAAGCTGTTCGCCATCGTCCTAGACGGCAAGGTCATCAGCGCCCCTATCATCCAGGAACCTATCCTCGGCGGCAGCGGGCAGATATCGGGCTCCTTCACCTTTCAGTCGGCGCAGGACCTGGCGTTGCTGCTTCGGGCTGGAGCCCTGCCGGCACCGTTGACGATCCTCGAGGAACGCAGCGTCGGCCCCGGCCTCGGCGCCGATTCCATCGCCGCCGGCAAGATCGCCTCGATCCTCGGCATGATCGCGGTGTTGGTGTTCATGGCCGCCGCTTACGGCCTGTTCGGTTTCATGGCCGACGTGGCGCTGGTAGTCAACATGGTGTTGATTCTGGGCGTGCTCAGTTTCCTGCAGGCGACGCTGACGTTGCCGGGCATCGCCGGCATCGTCTTGACCATCGGCATGGCGGTGGACGCCAACGTGCTGGTGTTCGAGCGCATCCGCGAAGAGGTGCGGTCCGGGCGGACGCCGATCTCGGCCGTCGATACGGGGTATTCCCGGGCCTTTACCACCATCATGGACGCCAACCTGACGACTCTGATCGCGGCGTTGCTGCTTTATGTCTTCGGCTCGGGGCCGGTGCGCGGATTCGCGGTGACGCTGTCCATCGGCATCGTCACCTCGATGTTTACGGCGATCATGCTGACGCGGCTTTTGGTCGTCACCTGGCTTCGGCGCACCAAGCCCGAAGTGCTGCCGCTGTAGGAGGGGGAGGGACATGCTCGGCTTCAAACTGGTGCCCGCCAACATCAACCTCCAATTCATTCCGAAGAAGAAGGTCTTTTTCGTCTTTTCGGCGCTGTTGGTGCTGGTTTCGGTGGGGTTGTTCACCATCAAGGGGCTGAACTACGGCATCGACTTCAAGGGCGGCATCATGATCGAGGTGCGCACCCCCGAAGCCGCCCCCATCGGCGACATGCGAAGCCGGCTCTCGGCTCTCGGCCTTGGCGAAGTGGCGTTGCAGGAATTCGGCCAGCCGACGGACGTACTGATCCGCATCCAACGCCAAGCCGGCGGCGAGGCGGCCCAGCAGGTCGCCGTGGCCAAGGTCAAGGAGGCCCTCGGCCCTGAGGTCCAATACCGGCGCACCGAATTCGTCGGGCCTAAGGTCTCCGAAGAGCTGTTTCTGGACGGGCTGATGGCGGTGAGCTTCGCCATTCTCGCCATGCTCGTCTACATCTGGTTCCGCTTCGAATGGCAATTCGGCCTCGGCGCGGTGACGGCCTTGGTCCATGACGTGTTGACCACCATCGGGTTATTCGCCGTTCTCGATCTTGAATTCAACCTGTCGACGGTGGCGGCGATCCTGACCATCGCCGGCTATTCCATCAACGACACCGTGGTCGTCTATGACCGGGTGCGCGAAAACCTGCGCAAGTTCAAGAAACTGCCCTTGTCCGATCTCCTCAACAACTCCATCAACCAGACCCTGTCGCGGACCCTCATGACCAGCCTCACGACGCTGTTGGCGTTGCTGTCGCTTTACTTCCTGGGCGGCGAGGTGATCCGCGATTTCAGCTTTGCCATGATCTGGGGCGTCATCATCGGTACCTATTCGTCGATCTGCCTGGCAGTGCCGGTGTTGCTGTACCTGAACATCCGGCGCGGCCGGGGCGGCGAACCGAAGGGGTGGAAACAAGCGGAGGAGGCGGCCTCGCCGTCGCCTTAGGACCATTCCGGGACTAGACATCACGCCCATTGTTCCCGCCGGTCGGCAGCTGATTCAGGGCTACGGCGCAGGCAAGTTCCGCATCGCCGGTCAGGTCCACGAAGGCTCGGTTCTTGTGTTCGCCGAACGCACCGTCGCCTGGCCCGTCGGCGAGACGGCGGACATTACCCTTGACAGCCTGGCCGAGGCGGTTGGCGCTGCTGACGTGGATATCCTGATCATCGGCTGCGGGGCAGCGTTCGAACCGCCGCCCAAGGGGCTGAGAGAGGGCCTCAAGGAGGAAGGCGTGGCGCTCGAATGGATGGATACCGGGGCGGCGTGCCGGACCTTCAACGTGCTCCTGGCCGAGGACCGCGCCGCGGCGGCGGCGTTGATCGCCGTCGAGTAGGGGCGGGCGGGATAAAGGTCGGCAAAAGAAAACGGAGCCCGAAGGCCCCGCTTTCCCCAGGGTCCGTCGTCGTTCGTCGTCAGTAGATGTTCTGCGCCGAAACCATGGCGTAGAGCATGGGGACCGAAAGCATTGTGTTGGTGCGCGAGAACAGCATTGCCGTCCTGGCCGCGGCGGCCTTGGCGTCGGCCTCGGCTTCGACGATGCCCAAGGCGATCTTCTGTTTCGGCCAGATGATGAACCAGACGTTGAACCACATGATGATGCCGAGCCACATGCCGATGCCGATGGCGGTGTGCTTGGCGACGCCGTCGGTGAGGCCCAGCGTCATCGCCTGCATCAGATAACCGTTGCCGAACGCCAGCAGCAGTCCGGTGACGATTGTCGCCATGGCGGCCCAGCGGAACCACCACAGCGCCGCCGGCGCGATGTGCTTGCCGATGGCCGGTTTCAGCTCGTCCGGGATTTCCGGCATGGTCGGGATTTGGACGAAGTTGAAGTACCACAGCAGCCCGATCCACATGACGGCGCTCAGCACGTGCAGCCAGCGCCACATAAACGCGATCCAGGCGCTATCGCCGGGCATGCCTTCGCC
>PTLK01000042.1 GCA_002938075.1 Alphaproteobacteria bacterium MarineAlpha3_Bin3 | reverse complement strand
GAATCTACCGCGCCGTGCAGAGCGGCCTCGGCATCGGCGCGCTGCCCGACTACATGACCCGCGAGGCAGGAACCCTAGTCGAGATCCTGCCGGAGCTTCATGGGCCGTCCATCGACGTCTATTTCGTCTATCCCGAGGAGCTCCGGAAGAACAAGCGGATCGGCGTGCTTAGGGATTTCCTGGTCGACAAACTGGCCGGCGGAAACCTTTAGCCGGCTTCGTTTGGTCGCCTTTTTAGGCTCAAAAACCGGATTCCGCTCGCACCGAGAGGGCGAATGCGAAAAAAAGTCTATTTAATTATAAAAGGTTACTAGCCATGCAATTTTTGCATGGCTGAAATGCGCCATTGAGGGTGGCAAGCTGGGGGGCGGATTCCTATATTGTATGCAAGTGATGTTGCATTGCAGCATCAGATTCCCGGATCGATGATCCGGGAAGTTCCGGGCGCAAATCCTGGAATGAAGAGGGACCGCCCATCCCCCCGGGCGAGCCCTCGCGTCTCCCAGACGTGAAGCCTCCCTGTTTAAACTCGCCCTCGCTTTTTTAGCGGGGGCTTTTTTTTCGGCCCCGTTTTGGGGGCTAACCTTCGGCCTCGGCCGCACTGTGCTGGGAAACCACGGTGTCGGCGTCCTTGCCCGACAGTTCCTGCAGGTGGTCGAACTTCCATTCGAAGGAACCGACGCCCAGGGTCATCGAGCGGAGTTCGATAATCAGGTCATGCATTTCCGACTGCGGCAGTTGTACCGACACCTCGTCCCAGCCTGCCCAGCCCGGCTTGGCGTCGAAGCCGAGGATCTGCCCCCGCCGGCCCGAGACCAGGCGTTGGATCTTGGAGGTGAATTCGTTGGGCAGGAGGATCTCGACCTGGAAGATGGGTTCCAGCAGCACCGGGTTGGCCTTGGGCATGCCTTCGCGCATCGCCTGTCCGGCGGCCTTCTTGAACGCCATGTCGGAGCTGTCGACGGCATGGAATTGGCCGTCCGTCAGCGTCACCGAGATATCGACGACGGGAAAGCCCAAGGGCCCCCGGACCATGAACTCCTTGACCCCGTTTTCCACCGCCGGGATGTACTGCTTGGGCACGACGCCGCCGGTGATGGTATTTTTGTACTCGAAGCCCGACCCCCGGGGCAGGGGCTTGATGTTTAAATGCACGTCCCCGAATTCGCCGTGGCCGCCCGATTGCTTCTTGTGCCGGGCGTGTTGGGAAATGGTCTTGCGGATAGTTTCCTTGTAAGGCACCTGCGGGCGGGCGGAAGTCACGCCCAGGTGATATTTGTTTTTCAGCCGGTCGATGGAAATCAACAAGTGCATTTCACCCTGGCCCCAAAGCAGCAGCTCATGGGTCTCCTGGTTGGGTTCGTAGGAAAACGACGGGTCTTCCTCGGTCAGCTTGGCCAGGGCGCCGGAAAGCTTGACCTCGTCTTCGCGGTGTTCGGCATGAACGGAAAGCGAGAACAGGGGTTTTCGGGGTTCCGGCCATTCGGCGGCGGTGTCGTTGCCGGATTCCGACAACGCAACGCCGGTGGCGACCTTTTCCATACGCCCCAGGGCGGCGACTTGGCCGGCGACGGCCTGGGACAGCTTTTCGTGTTTCTGGCCCAGGGCGCTGTGTAGGCCGCTGACCCGCTCGCCATTCAACGTCATGCCGTCCTTGAGCTCGCCGCGCCAAACGCGGGCGAAACTTAGCTTTCCGGCGTGACCGGCGTGGACGGTTTTGAACACCTGCGCCAGGGTGCCGCCGGTGCTGTTGATGCCGAGCCTTTCGGCGGTGGCGGCGACCTCGGGGCATTCGTGGCGCAACGCCTTCAACAGCCGGCGCACTCCGTTGTCGTTTTCGGCCGAGCCGAAGAAAACCGGCACGATCAGGCTCTGGCGCAGGTCTTCGGTCAGGCTGGTGTAGATTTCCTCGGTGGTCGGGATGACGTCCTCGAGTAGGTCCTCCAGCAGCTTGTCGTCGAAGTCGGCCAGGCTTTCCAAAAGCTCCGTCCGCGCCTCCTGTTCCCGGTCCTTGACCTCGCCCGGAATCTCGATCAAATCCGACGGCTTACCAGGGGTCCATTTAAAGGCCCGTTCGCTGACCAGGTCCACGTGGCCGATGATCTTGTCGTCTTCGCGGATCGGAATCTCGCGCAGCACCAGCGGCCGGTCGGAAAAGGCCTGAAGCGCCTCCAGCGTCTCCTTGACGCTTGAGATGGCGGTGTCCATCTTGTTGATGAACAGGATATGCGGGATTTTCTTCTCGCTCAGGAATTTCAGCAACGGCGCCACCGTCAACGCCCGCGACGCATCGGCTTCGCAAACGACGACCGCCGTATCCGCCACCATCAGGGCGTTGGTGGATTCCTGAATCATTTCGACGGACCCGGGGCAATCCAGGAACGTCCAGGGATTGCCCAGGTATTCGGTGGACGCGATATTGACCTCGGTGCTCATCTGGCGGGCCTTTGCCTCGGGCGATCCATCGCCGACGGCATAGCCGTCCTTGGATGATCCCTTGCGCCCAACGGCGCCGGTCATCACTAGGATGCTTTCAAAAAGCGTCGTTTTACCGCAAAGGTACGGCCCGACGATCGCCGCGACGCGCGGCCCGGATGGATCCTTGGTTGCCATTCAATCCTCCCCAGGATGTTTTTTTTGCTCGGCCAGACGAGTTTGTCCCATTTTCGGCTATTACCTAAAAAGGGTAATGGCCCGCGCTGGGGATGCAAGAAAAAAGGGAGTCTCCTTGCCGTCAGCTAAGCTGGGCGCAGGCCCGCTGGATGCGTTGGCAGGCGTCTTCCAGAAGCTCCGTCGAGGTCGCGTAACTGACCCGGAAATGGGGGCTGAGCCCGAAGGCCGCCCCCTGGACCACGGCCACGCCTTCGGATTCCAGGATAAAGGTGATGAAATCCTCGTCCGTCTCGATGGTATTGCCGTCCGGGGTCTTCCTGCCGATGGCGCCGGCGCACGACGGATAAACGTAAAAAGCGCCTTCCGGCGTCGGGCAGCTCAGGCCCGAGGCCTGGTTGAGCATGCTGACGACCAGGTCACGGCGCTCCTTGAACACCCGGTTGTTGTCCTGGATGAAGTCCTGGGGGCCGTTCAGGCCAGCCACCGAAGCCGCCTGGCTGATCGACGACGTATGCGTCGTCGATTGCGACTGCACCTTGGTCATAGGCGCAATCAGCTCCTTCGGCCCGCCGGCGTAACCGACCCGCCATCCGGTCATGCAATAGGCCTTGGACATGCCGTTCAGCGTCAGGGTGCGGTGTTTAAGCCCCGTTTCGACCTCGGCGATGGTCGAAAACTCGAAATCGTCATAGATGATGTGTTCGTAAATGTCGTCGGTCAGAATCCACACCTGATCGTGGCCCATCAGCACGTCGGTCAACGCCTTCAGGTCTTCGCGCGTATAGGCTGCACCGGACGGGTTGGACGGTGAATTCATGATCAGCCACTTGGTTTTGGGCGTGATCGCGGCTTCCAGATCGTCGGGGGTCATCCGGAAGCCGTTTTCCGCCGTGCACTCGACGAATACCGGCTTGCCTTCGAACAGCAACGCGATGTCCGGGTACGAAACCCAGTAAGGGGCCGGGATGATGACCTCGTCGCCGGCGTTCAGCGTCGCCATGAAGGCGTTGAAGATGATCTGCTTGCCGCCGCAGCCGACGGCGATCTCGTCGACGGAATAATCGAGCCCGTTGTCGCGCTTGAACTTGGCCGAGATCGCTTCCCGGAGTTCCGGGATGGCGTTGATGGGTGTATAGCGCGTCAGGCCGTCGTCCATGGCTTTTTTCCCCGCCTCGATAATGTGGGCGGGGGTGTCGAAGTCCGGCTCGCCGGCGCCGAGGCCGATGACGTCGCGGCCGGCCGCCTTCAGGTCGCGGGCTTTCTGGGTAACGGAGATGGTCGGCGAAGGCTTGATCAGGCTCAAGCGTGAAGCGACGAAAGACATGGCCATGACCCCAGGCGCGAATTTTTCAAAGAAAATAGGTTATCGTGGTTCCCGACCCGGACATTACGCCCGCCGCCCCGGCGGCGCAACCGCGAAACGACGGTATTTCCCCGGCCGCTTTCGGCCTCTCCGGACTCGCCTTCGGCCCTGTCCCCGGCCTATATAAGCGCTTATGGAAACCGCCGAAATCTTCACGCCACCGAAGCGCCTGCCCGTCACTGGCGGCAAGCCTTTCGAGCTGGTATCCGGCTTCGAGCCCGCCGGCGACCAGCCCGAGGCCATCGCCGAACTGACCGAGGGCCTCAAAAACGGCGAGCGCGACCAGGTGCTCTTGGGGGTCACCGGGTCGGGCAAGACCTTCACCATCGCCCACGCGATCCAAAACCTGCAGCGCCCGACGCTGGTGCTGGCCCCCAACAAGACCCTGGCGGCGCAGCTTTACGGGGAAATGAAGGAGTTTTTTCCCGGCAACGCGGTCGAGTATTTCGTTTCCTATTACGACTATTACCAGCCCGAAGCCTACGTGCCGCGCACCGACACCTATATCGAAAAGGACGCCTCCATCAACGAACAGATCGACCGCATGCGCCACGCCGCCACGAGGGCGCTGATGGAACGGTCCGACACCATCATCGTGGCGTCGGTTTCCTGCATCTACGGTATCGGCGCGGTGGAGACCTATACCGAAATGGTGGTCAAGCTCCGGGCCGGCGGCCGGGTCGATCGCTCGGACTTGTTGAAGCGCCTAGTCGAGTTGCAATACCGGCGCAACGACGCCAATTTCTACCGCGGCGCCTTTCGGGTCCGGGGCGACGTCGTCGAGATCTTCCCGTCGCACCTGGAAGACCGGGCCTGGCGGTTGTCGCTGTTCGGCGACGAGCTGGAGCAAGTGTGGGAAATCGACCCCCTGACCGGCGAAAAGATCGGCGCGCTGGACGAAATCATTATCTATCCCAACAGCCACTACGTCACCCCGCGCCCGACGCTGTTGCAGGCCATCCCCCGGATCAGGGAAGAGCTTAAACAGCGCCTCGAGGAGTTCAATGCCGAAGGCAAGCTTGTGGAGGCGCAGCGCCTGCGGGAACGCACCACCTTCGACCTGGAGATGCTGGATACCACCGGGTTCTGTTCCGGCATCGAGAACTATTCGCGCTATCTGACCGGCCGCAACCCCGGCGAGCCGCCGCCGACCTTGTTTGAGTACCTGCCCGAGAACGCGCTTCTGGTGGTCGACGAAAGCCACGTCACAGTGCCGCAACTGGGCGGCATGTACCGCGGCGATTTCAACCGCAAATCGACGTTGGCGGAATTCGGCTTCCGGCTGCCCAGTTGCATCGACAACCGGCCCTTGAAGTTCGAGGAATGGGAGTCCATGCGCCCGGACACGGTCTTCGTTTCCGCCACCCCCGGCCCGTGGGAGCTTGAGAGGACCGGCGGCGTGTTCACCGAACAGGTCGTCCGCCCGACGGGCCTCATCGACCCGCTGTGCCAGGTTAAGCCGGTGGAGACCCAGGTCGACGACCTGCTGGCCGAGGTCAAGGACGTGGCGGCGAAGGGCTTCCGCACGTTGGTGACGACGCTGACCAAGCGCATGGCCGAGGAACTGACCGAATACCTGCACGAACAAGGTGTGCGGGTGCGCTACATGCATTCCGATATCGACACCCTGGAACGCATAGAGATCATCCGCGATTTGAGGCTCGGCGCCTTCGACGTGCTGATCGGCATCAATTTGTTGCGCGAAGGCCTGGACATCCCCGAATGCGCCCTCGTCGCCATCCTGGATGCCGACAAGGAAGGTTTCCTGCGCTCGAAAACGTCATTGGTGCAGACCATTGGCAGGGCAGCGCGCAACGTCGAGGGCCGGGTGATCCTTTATGCCGATACCATCACCGCGTCTCTCGACTACGCGCTTTCCGAAACCAACCGCCGGCGCGAAAAACAGCAGGCCTACAACGTCGCCAACGGCATCACCCCGGAATCGATCAAGAAGGGCATCACCGACATCATGGATTCCGTCTACGAGCACGACTACGTGACCGTGGACACGGGTGCGGCCGGCGAAATCGAACTTGTCGGCCACAACCTGCGGGCCGTCATCGGCGAGCTGATGGAGAAGATGAAGGCCGCCGCCGCCGATCTGGAATTCGAGGAAGCGGCCAGGCTGCGCGACGAAATCAGGCGCCTCGAAGCCCACGAGCTCGGCCTCGACAGGGCCGGCGTGGCGCCGATGGCGGCCTATAAAGCCGGCTCCGGGGCCGGACGCAAGAAATTTAAAAAGAAAAAGCGGCGGTAGGCCTACCCCAACAGCTCCGGGCGCAGGAACCAGGTCACCGTCCAGCCGCCGCCGTTCTCGCCCCGCTCCAGGCGCGCCACCGAGCCGGGTTTGAAGTGGACCACGGTTTCGTCCTCGTTGCCGGTGACCAGGCGCGACACCATTTTCGACATGAACGGCAGGTGGCCGACGACGATGGTGTCCTCGGTCCAGCCGTCGATGGCGGCGAACAACGCGTCGGTGGAATCATTGGGCGCCAGGCCGGACTCGACCTCCTCGACGACGTTGCCGGGACCGAGCACCTCGGCCAGCAGCAGTGCCGTTTCCAGGGCGCGCAATTTGCCCGAATGGATGACCCGGGCCGCGGAGACGTGGCTGCGGGCCAAAAACGACGCCATCTTCTTGATGTCGTCGCGGCCGCTGTCGCTTAAGGGTTTCTCGGGGTTTTCGTCCTTGGGCACCGCGGCGCCGTGCTGAACCAGGTATATGTGCATCACTCGGCCGATGCGGCCGCCAGCATCGCCTCGGCGGTCTTGAGCTCTCTCTCGGCGGCGTCGGTGTCGCCGTCCTCGACTTCCCCGGCTTTGGTTAGCGCCTGCTTGGCGTCCTCGAGGCGTTTTTCGGCCTCAGCGCGGTCGATCTCGGCGACGGGAACGGCTTCCTCGGCCAGTACCGTACAGCGTTCCGGCGACACCTCGGCGAAACCGCCGGCGACGAAAATACTTTCGCGCACTTGGCCTCCTTCGTGGATGTCGATGACGCCGGGCCTGACGGCGGCGATCAAAAGCGAGTGGCCGGGCAGCACGCCGACATCGCCCTCGGTGCCGGGGATGACGACCATCTCCACCGGCTCCGACTTGAGGAGTTTCTCCGGCGAAACCAGTTCGAATTCGATGGTGTTGTTGGCGGAAATTTCAGCCATTTTTTAGTCCCCGTCCGCGTCTCTTGTTGTTCGGTTCCCCGCTGGCCGGGTTAAGCCGCTTCGGCCATCTTCTTGGCTTTCTCCAGTGTTTCCTCGATGGTGCCGACCATGTAGAAGGCGGCTTCCGGCAGGTGGTCGTATTCGCCTTCGACGATGCCCTTGAAGCCCTTGATGGTGTCTTCCAGCGACACCAGGACGCCGGGGCTGCCGGTGAACACCTCGGCGACGAAGAACGGTTGGCTTAGGAAGCGCTGAATCTTGCGCGCCCGGGTGACAGCCAGTTTGTCGTCCTCGGAAAGCTCGTCCATACCGAGGATGGCGATGATGTCCTGCAGTGACTTGTAGGTCTGCAACACCCGCTGGACCTCGGTGGTGACGGCGTAATGCTCTTCGCCGATAATCCGTGGATCGAGGATGCGCGACGTCGAATCGAGCGGATCGACGGCCGGGTAAATGCCCAGTTCGGCGATTTGGCGCGACAGCACCGTCGTTGCGTCCAGATGCGCGAACGAGGTCGCCGGCGCCGGGTCGGTCAAATCGTCGGCGGGAACGTAAATCGCCTGCACCGAGGTGATCGAGCCCTTGTTGGTCGACGTGATGCGTTCCTGCAGGTTGCCCATGTCGGTGGCCAGGGTCGGCTGGTAGCCGACGGCCGACGGGATGCGGCCCAGCAGCACCGACACCTCGGACCCGGCCTGGGTGAAGCGGAAGATGTTGTCCATGAAGAACAGAACGTCCTGGCCTTCCTGGTCGCGGAAGTATTCAGCCAGCGTCAGCCCGGTCAGGGCCACCCGCGCGCGCGCCCCCGGCGGCTCGTTCATCTGGCCGAAGACCAGGGCGGCCTTGGAATTGCCGCCTTCGAGGTCGATGACGCCGGATTCGATCATTTCATGATAGAGGTCATTGCCTTCACGCGTCCGTTCGCCGACGCCGGCGAACACCGAATAACCGCCGTGGCCCTTGGCGATGTTGTTGATCAACTCCATGATGATGACGGTCTTACCGACGCCGGCGCCGCCGAACAGCCCGATCTTTCCGCCCTTCGAATAGGGGCAGATTAAATCGACGACCTTGATGCCGGTGGCCAGGATCTCGGTCTCGGTGGATTGATCGACGAATTCAGGCGCGCTGGCGTGGATGGGCGCGGTCGCCCTAGTGTTCAGCGGCCCCCGTTCGTCGATCGGGTCGCCAATGACGTTGATGATGCGGCCGAGGGTTTCCGGTCCCACCGGAACCTTGATCGGCTCGCCGGTGTCGATGACCTCGACGCCGCGTTGCAGGCCCTCGGTCGAATCCATGGCTATGGTGCGGACCGAGTTTTCGCCCAGGTGCTGGGCGACTTCCATGACCAGTAGCTTGCCTGCGTTTTCACAATGCAGGGCGTTCAGGATGTTGGGCAAATCGCCCTCGAACTTGACGTCGATGACGGCGCCCATGATCTGGGTGATTTTACCGTTTGCGTTTTTAGCCATCTCTGATTCTCCTTAAAGCGCTTCCGCGCCCGAGATAATTTCGACCAGTTCCCTGGTGATTGCCGCCTGACGGGTGCGGTTGAAGGTCAGCGTCAAGTCGTCGATCATTTCGCCGGCGTTGCGCGTCGCGTTGTCCATGGACGTCATCCGTGCGCCGTGCTCTGAGGCCGCGCTCTCCAATAGCGCCTGGAAAACCTGCTGGTTGATGTTCTTGGGCAGCAGGTCGGCCAGGATTTCCTGCTCCTCCGGCTCGTAGACGAAAATCGCCGATGGCCCTGTGTCTTCGGCCCCGGCACTGTCTTTGCCGGCTTCGTCGTCGGCCGTCTCGGGGACGGTGAAGGGGATCAACAGTTGCGACGTGATGATCTGCGTCATCGCCGATTGGAAGCGGTTGAAGACGATGGTGCAAACGTCGAAACCGCCGGCGTCGAACATGGTGGTGAGCGTCTCCGCCACCTTCTGGGCGTCGGCGAACTCAACGCCCCGCCGGCCGATGCCCTCGATGGTTTCGACGATGTCGGCCTCGAATTGGCGTTTCAGCCCGTCGCGGCCCTTGCGCCCGACGCAGAGAATGCGGACGATCTTGCCGTCCCGTTTCAGGTTATGGGCCAGGGTCCGGACTTCGCGGATGATGGTGCCGTTGAACCCGCCGCACAGGCCACGGTCCGCCGTGCAGGCGACGATCAGGTGGATCTGCGTGCTGCCGGTGCCGACCAGCAATGGCGGCGCGCCTTCGATACCGCCGATGCTTTCGCCGACGTCGGCGACCATGCGTTCCATCTTCTCGGCATAAGGCCGGGCCGCCTCGGCGCTTTCCTGAGCGCGCCTAAGCTTGGCCGCCGCCACCATCTTCATGGCCGAGGTGATCTTCTGCGTTGATTTGACGCTGTTGATCCGGACTTTGAGGTCTTTGAGGTTGGGCATGTCGGAGGTTCCGGGCGGCGGCCTTGGGCGTTTAAGCGTAGGTCTTGGTGAAGTCGTCCATGAATTTGGTGAGTTTAGCTTGCGTTTCCTCGCTCAGTTCCTTTTCCGTGCGGATGGCCTTGAGGATGTCCTGACCCTTGGAGCGGATTTCGTCCAACAGCCGGGCCTCGAATTGGGTCACCTGGTTGACCTCGATGGCGTCCGTATAGCCGTTGACCCCGGCGAAGATGGTAACCACCTGTTCCTCGATCGGCAGCGGCGTGTATTGCGGCTGTTTCAGCAATTCGGTCAGGCGCGCGCCCCGGGCCAGCAGATTCTGGGTCGCCTGGTCCAGGTCGGACGAGAACTGGGCGAACGCCGCCATTTCCCGGTATTGGGCCAGTTCCAGCTTGATCGAGCCGGCGACCTGTTTCATCGCCTTGATCTGGGCCGCGGAACCGACGCGCGATACCGACAGGCCGACGTTCACCGCCGGGCGGATGCCCTTGAAGAACAGTTCCGTTTCCAAAAAGATTTGGCCGTCGGTGATGGAGATGACGTTGGTCGGGATATAGGCCGAAACGTCGCCGGCCTGGGTTTCGATCACCGGCAGCGCCGTCAGCGACCCGGCGCGGTTGTCATCGTTCATCTTGGCGGCGCGTTCAAGAAGACGCGAATGCAGGTAGAAGACATCGCCCGGATAGGCCTCGCGCCCCGGCGGGCGGCGAAGCAGCAAGGACATCTGGCGGTAGGCGACGGCGTGCTTGGACAGGTCGTCATAGAAGATCACCGCGTGCATGCCGTTGTCGCGGAAAAATTCGCCCATGGTGCAGCCCGTATAGGGAGCCAGGAACTGCAAGGGGGCGGGTTCCGACGCGGTGGCGGCGACGACGATGGAATATTTCAGCGCATCGTAGTCTTCCAGCGTCTTCACCAGTTGCGCCACGGTCGAGCGTTTCTGGCCGATGGCAACGTAGATGCAGTAGAGCTTTTCCAGCTCGTCGTCGGATTCGTTGACGGTGCGCTGGTTGATGATGGTGTCGATGATGACGGCGGTCTTGCCGGTCTGGCGGTCGCCGATGATCAACTCGCGTTGTCCGCGGCCGATGGGAATAAGCGCATCGATGGCCTTCAAGCCCGTCTGTACCGGTTCATGGACCGACTTGCGCGGAATGATGCCCGGCGCCTTGACCTCGACCCGGGCGCGATCGTCGGTGACGATCGGCCCC
>PTLK01000041.1 GCA_002938075.1 Alphaproteobacteria bacterium MarineAlpha3_Bin3 | reverse complement strand
GAGACGCGGATCAGTGTCGCCTTCGACCTGATGCCGGCTTAAGGCGCGTCCCGGAACTTTCCACGCCGACTCGGGGTTTGTCAGGGATTCACAAGTAGTTTATTCTCCGGCCCGAAAACCTTGGCGCCGTCCTTGGGAGGATGTGCTCAGATGAACACGGCGGTCGAAAACTATCCGGCCCTGGTGCTCAACGCCGATTTCCGGCCGTTGAGCTACTTCCCACTGTCCTTGTGGTCGTGGCAGAACTCGATCAAGGCGGTGTTTCTCGCGCGCGTCAACGTGGTCTACGAATACGACCGCGCCGTCCACTCGCCGAGCATTGAACTGAAGATGCCGAGCGTCATCTCGCTGAAGAAATACGTGCACATGGACCGCCACCCGGCGTTCACGCGCTTCAACGTGTTCCTGCGCGATGCCTTCTCGTGCCAGTACTGTGGCGGCGCCTTCCAGGCCGAGGTGCTGACTTTCGACCACATCATCCCGCGCTCCAAGGGCGGGCGGACGTTATGGGACAACGTGGTCACCGCGTGCGAACCGTGCAACCTGAAGAAAGGCCACCGGCTGCCCCAGGAATCGCGGATGCGGCCGCTGCGCCGCCCGCGCCGTCCGTCCAATTACCAGCTGCAGGAGAACGGCCGCGCCTTCCCGCCCAACTACCTGCACCAAAGCTGGCGCGATTTCCTCTATTGGGACACCGAGCTGGAAACGACTTAAATCCCTCCCGCTTGCGGCCCTCAAACCCCACCCCGGGCCTTTACAACCACCCCGTCATGGCTATACTCCGGCGCTTCATTCCCGGGAACGCGGGCGAGCGTATAAGCGGCGCCGCCCCGCCCAGCCGTTAAGCGGGCCTACCGGGACAAAACGACACCCGGATCAACGCGGGAGCGAAGGCCATGACCAAACGCATCAAGTCCAAATACAAGATCAACCGCCGCCTCGGCGTCAACCTGTGGGGGCGGCCGAAAAGCCCCGTCAACACCCGCGATTACGGCCCCGGACAGCACGGCCAGCGGCGCGGCCGCAAGCCCAGCGACTTCAGCATCCAGTTGATGGCGAAGCAGAAGCTGAAGGGCTATTACGGCAACATCACCGAGAAGCAGTTCCGCCGCTATTACCGCGAGGCCGACCGTCGCCGCGGCGACACCTCCGAAAACCTGATCGGGCTCCTGGAGCGCCGCCTCGATGCCGTCGTCTACCGGATGAAGTTCGTGCCCACCGTGTTCTCGTCGCGCCAGTTCATCAACCACGGCCACATCCACGTCAACGGCAAGCGGGTCAACATCCCGAGCTACCAGGTCAAGGAAGACGACGTCATCGAGGTCAAGGAGAAGTCGCGCCAGCTTCCCTTGGTGCTGCTGGCCATCGAAAGCCCGGAGCGCGACGTCCCTGATTACCTCGACGTCAACCTCAAGAAGATGCAGGGCATCTTCAAGGCGACGCCGAAACTGGCCGACGTGCCCTATCCGGTGACCATGGAGCCGAACCTGGTGATCGAGTTCTATTCGCGTTAGGCGCTGGGGCGATTACCGATATTTCCGGGACCGCGTCGGGTACGATGCGGCCCTTGGTTTAGGTGGGAACGATTAGCCAATGAGCGACGAGCTGAAAGGCATGTTGCTGGGTGTCATCGGCGTCGCCATCTTCTCGGTCACCCTGCCGGCGACGCGGATCGCCGTCTTGGGCGGGCTGGATGCCGTGTTCGTCGGTCTCGGGCGCGCCGTCGCCGCCGCCGCCGTCGCCGCCTTGATCCTGGCGGTCAGGCGCCAGCCGTTGCCGGACCGCCGCCACTGGGGGCGCCTGATGGTCGTCGCCCTCGGCGTGGTGCTGGGGTTCCCGCTTTTCTCCGCTATCGCCATGGTGAGCGTGCCGGCGGCGCACGGCGGCGTCGTGATGGGCGTGTTGCCGCTGGCGACGACGGTGGCCGGAGCGGTGCTGTGCGGCGAGCGGCCGAGCGCCGGGTTCTGGACGCTGGCGATGTTCGGCAGCGCGCTGGTGGTCGCGTTCGCCGCGCTCAAGGGCGCGGGCGGGCTGGTGGCGGGCGACTGGTGGTTGCTGTTGGCCGTCGCCGCAGCCGGGGTGGGTTACGCCGTCGGCGGCGAGTTGTCGCGTACGCTCTGCGGCTGGCAGGTGATCTGCTGGGCCCTGGTGGTCTCGGTGCCGTTCATTCTGCCCGTGGTGGCGTGGCACATGGACGGCGTGAACTGGGGCGCCCCGGCAAGGGTGTGGGCGGCGTTCCTTTATGTCGCGCTGTTCAGCCAATTGTTAGCGTTTTTCGCCTGGAACCGGGGGCTCGCCCTTGGTGGCGTGGCGCGCGTCGGCCAGGTGCAGTTGTTGCAGGTGTTCATGACGCTGATCGCGTCCGCCGTTCTGTTGGGCGAGGAGATCGACGCCGTCACCATCGGCTTCGCGATTGCCGTGGTCGGCGTTGTCGGACTGGGCCGGCGGATGCCGGTGGAACGGAAGGGCGGGGGCGATTAGCCGAAAACGTCGACCAGGGTGCCGCTCGGCCGTTCCGGATCGAAGTTGGCCTCGTTGATGCGGTCCTGGGCCAATTGCAGGTCGACTTCCTGGCGCACCTGGGAATCGATCTCCTCGGCGCGGCGCTCGTTGACGCGGAGCGCCCTTTCGCGCTCCTGAAGCGCGAAGGTCAATTCCTCGTTCTAGCCGGTGGCCGGGGCCGGCTCGAAATCGTCGATTGCGGCGACGCCCGGGGACTCGAATGGGGTCGGCGGCGCCAGCCGGTCTTCGAGCGGCGGCAGTCCGACGGGCGGCGGCCGGTCCGGTTCGGCCAATTGGCGCTGGATTTCAAGCTCCTCGGGGGTAATTAGGCCGCCGATGGGCTCGCTCGGCGTCAGCGGCGGCAAAGCGCGCTCGACGTCGAGCCCCCGGGCGCGGAAAAGCCGCCGATTGGCGTCTTCCCGGCTCAGGTCGTCGCGGCGGGTATCGAGCCGGCGCCGGTCGAGTGACAACTGGTCCTCGATGATGCGGGCCCGTTTGTCGAGGTCGGCCTGGCGCACTTGCTTCAGGCGCTCGGCGTTCCGTAACTCCTGTCGGCGCAGGTTGCGGGTGTCGTTCCTCAGGACCGCCGCGCGGGCGGCGGTGACAGCCGAAATTTCAGCTATGAAACTCTCTCAAAGCGGTATTGACCGTGGCCCCTAGAATACCTCGAAAAACCGTATTTTCGCAACCCGGAACGGGGCCCGGAATCGGCTGAAAACGGGTCCGGCAAAGGATTCTTTGCCCATTTTATTCATTTTTTTTCGGCCCCGGAGATAAAGAAAAGGGCTGCCGACCTTCCTTCGCCCGCCGAAGCGGGCTTCGCGAAGGCGGGAACAGCCCCTTCCCTCAAGAACTCCCTGGGAAACAGGGGTCCTCTATAAGGTGCTTACCGCGCCTTTTTCTTTCTTGTTTTTTTGTTATTTCCCTGTCTGGTGTACCGCCGATGTTTTTGTTTTCGGGGGACACCCCGGCCTCGCGGCCTCTTGTTAAGAAGCGTATTCGACGCCCTTGTTGTCGAGAAGTTCCTTCAGCTCACCATTCTCGTACATCTCGCGGACGATATCGCAGCCGCCGACGAAATCACCCTTGACGTAAAGCTGCGGGATCGTCGGCCACGACGAGAATTCCTTGATTCCCTGGCGCAACTCATCGTCGGCGAGCACGTCGATGCCCTTGAACTTGACCTCCATCTGGGTCAGGACCTGGGTTATGGCGGCGGAAAAACCGCACTGCGGCATCATCGGGTTGCCCTTCATGAAAAGGACGACGGAGTTTTCGTCGATTTCGCTCTGGATGCGGTCATTAACCGGGTTGTCGCTCATGTTTTGGTCCACTCCTTAGTCTGTTGCGGCTCAGGTGCCGCCGGGGGTCTGTTACGGCTCAGGCGCCGTCAGGGGCGCTGGTTTGCAGCGCCAGAGCGTGCAGTTCGTTGCCCATCCGGCCCTGCAGCGCCTGATAAACCAGTTGATGCTGCTGGACGCGGGTCTTGCCGGCGAAGGCCGAGGAAACCACCGTCGCCGCGTAATGGTCGCCGTCGCCCTTGAGGTCCTGGATGGTGACCTCCGCGTCGGGCAGGCCTTCCTTGATCAGGCGTTCGATATCCGCCGCGTCCATTGCCATGCGGCAATTCCTTATACCATTATCTTTCCGATTGCTTGGGATATGGCCCCAAAAACCCCACCAGTCAACCCTGTGCGGTTTGGGGATTTGCGGGCTCCCGATGACAGGGTGGGGAATGCCGACCGTTCCTGAACGGTCCGTTATTTTTCTTCTTCGCTTGCGTTCTCCTCCTTCGCCAGCGTTCTCAGCAGCATCCACGGAAAGACAACGGCGATGAGGAAACCGGTGACAAGGCCGAGGATGATGTAAAAGACGCTCATGCAAGGTTTATGAGGCAAGGTTTAAAAGGAGGCCCCCCATTCCCGACAAAAAGACAACCAGGCCGATGGCTAAGGCCACATAGCCGACGTATTTGAGTTCAAAGTTGTCGTCGTGCTCATGTTCAGACATTATTCAGTCCCGTTTCTTTTCGGTTTGGTGCGGCCGCCATTATAAACCAACCCGGCCTAAATCGAAAACACCGCCTGCGGACGCCGGCGTCAATCCACCTTTGCGGCGACGGCCTCGATCTCGATCTTCAGTTCCGGACGGGCCAGCCCGTTGACGACAAGCAGCGTCGCCCCCGGCTTGTGATCGCCCATGATCCTGTCGCGCACTTCGGCGAAGGGGTCTATGTCGGCCCGGTCGGTCACATAAAAGTCGAAGCAGACGATGTCATTCAGGGTCATGTCGGCGGCCTTGAGGACCGCCTTCAGCCTGTCGAAGATAACCTCCACCTGTTCCGCCGTCGCTTCGGGGGTGGAGCCGTCAGGTTTGGTGCCGACCTGGCCGTTGGTGAACAGTAGGCGTGCCCCCGCCGGCACCTCGACCCCATGGGCGACGTTGCTTCGATGATGATGGAGTTGGTCAAGGACATGGACTTTCAGCATTTCAGGGCTCCTTCATTGGCGGCGCCTCACGGCCCGGCCATGTATTCCGGCAGCCAGCTTTCGTGGATTTGGCGCAGCTCCTCCAGCACCGTTTCCGCCTCGCCGCCAATCAGGGACAGCCCGTCTGCGCCGGTGATGCCGATCTGCATGGCCGGAACCCCGGCCTTATCCGCCGCCGCCAGCAACCCCTTCGCATCAGCGGTGGTGACGATGTAGCGCCCCTGGTCCTCGCCGAACAGCCAGGCGTGGGCCGGAACTTCTCCTTCCGGCACTTGTATCGTCGCGCCGACACTGCCCGAAAGCGCCATTTCGGCCACCGCCACCAGGATGCCGCCGTCGGAAACGTCGTGGCACGCCGTGACCTTGCCCTGTGAAATAAACCCGCGGACGAAATCGCCGTTGCGTTTCTCGGCCGCCAAATCCACAGGCGGCGGCAGGCCGTCCTCGCGGCCCTCGATCTCGCGCAGATAGAGCGATTGGCCGAGGTGCCCTTGCGTTTCGCCGATTAGCACGATGGTTTCGGCCTCGGCCTTGAAGACCAACGTCGCGGCGGTTTGATATTTTTCGATCAGCCCGATGCCGCCGATATCCGGGGTCGGCAGCACGGCCAGGCCTTCGGTTTCATTGTAGAGCGACACGTTCCCCGACACCACCGGGAATTCCAGTACCGTGCAGGCCTCCCTCATGCCTTCGATGCAGCCGACGAACTGGGCCATGATATCGGGCTTTTCCGGGTTGCCGAAGTTGAGGCAGTCGGTGATCGCCAGCGGCTTGGCGCCGGTCGCCGTCAGGTTGCGCCACGCCTCGGCGACGGCCTGTTTGCCACCCTCCACCGGGTCGGCGAGGCAATAGCGCGGCGTGCAGTCGGTGGTGATGGCGAGTGCCTTGTCGGTGCCGTGGACGCGGATTACCGCCGCGTCGCCGCCGGGACGGCCGCCGCCCAGCGTGTCGGCCATGACCATGTGGTCGTACTGCTCCCAGATCCAGCGCTTGGCAGCCAGGTCGGGGCATCCCAACAGCTTCTCCAGCGCCGCCATCGGGTCATTGGGGGCCGGGACATCATCGGCGGAAATGGGTTCGGGCTTCGGCTTGGGCGTGAACGGGCGTTGCTCCTCGTCGTATTCCGGCGACGCCTGGGCTAGCGGGTCGATGGGCAGGTCGGCCACAACTTCCCCCTTGTGGCGCAGCACCATGTGCCTGGTGTCGGTCAACGTGCCGACGACGGCGAAATCCAGTTCCCATTTCTCGAAGATGGCCCGGGCCTCGTCCTCGGAGCCGGGCTTCAGCACCATCAGCATCCTTTCCTGGGATTCCGACAGCATCATCTCGTAGGCGCTCATGTTCTCTTCGCGCTGCGGCACCCGGTCGAGGTCCAGCTCGACGCCCATGCTGCCCTTGGACGCCATTTCGAAAGATGAAGACGTCAACCCCGCCGCCCCCATGTCCTGGATGGCGACGATGCAGTCCGTCGCCATCAGCTCCAGGCACGCCTCGATGAGCAGCTTTTCGGTGAACGGGTCACCGACCTGCACCGTCGGCCGCTTGGCTTCGGAATCCTCGGAGAACTCGGTGGAGGCCATGGTCGCGCCGTGGATGCCGTCGCGCCCGGTCTTCGATCCGACGTAGACTAAAGGGTTGCCGACGCCGGACGCCGCCGAATAGAAGATCTTGTCGGCGTCGGCTATGCCCACGGTCATGGCGTTGACCAGGATGTTGCCGTCATAGGCCCGGTGAAAGGTGCATTCGCCGCCCACCGTCGGCACGCCGACGCAGTTGCCGTAATCGCCGATGCCGGCGACGACGCCCGACACCAGGTGCCGGGTCTTGGGGTGGTCGGGGCGCCCGAAGCGCAGCGAATTCATGTTGGCGACGGGCCTGGCCCCCATGGTGAAAACGTCGCGCAGGATGCCGCCGACGCCGGTCGCTGCGCCCTGGTAGGGCTCGATAAAGCTCGGGTGATTGTGGCTTTCCATCTTGAAGACGACGGCCTGATTATCGCCGATATCGATGATGCCGGCGTTCTCGCCCGGCCCCTGGATCACCCACGGGGCCTCGGTGGGCAGCGTCTTCAGCCATATTTTCGACGATTTATACGAGCAATGCTCCGACCACATGACCGAGAAGATGCCGAGCTCGGTGATGTTGGGCTCGCGGCCCATGATGTCGAGGACCTTGGCGTATTCGGCCTCGCTGAGGCCGTGGCTTTCGACGATTTCAGGGGTGACGGCGGGGGTGTCGGGGCCCGTGTCGGGGGAAGCGTCGCTCATGGGGTTCTTTTAGCAGATGGGCGACGGGTGGCAATATCGGAAGCAGCCCCGCAATGGACTCGCTTTCCGGCCTGCGTTATCCTTGGGCCTGCAACAGAAAGGCCCGGCTGGGGTCGCGGAGACCATCCTTTTTTTTAACGCTGGACACCAGCGGGCCCGATGGTGATGGAAGTCGCCCGCGCGCGGGTGATGGCGTTCTCTATGGGAAAGGAGGGTCATATGTGGGACGCACTTAAAAAGCTCATCGGGGCCGACGAGGAGAGCAAGAAGCGGCGTCAGGAACTGGATGAACAGGAGCGTCTCGAACGCGAGGAACGTGCCCGGCAGCATGCCAAGAAGCTCAAGCATGATGCCGATGAAGTCAAAAGAAGCAAGGACAGTTGATTGCGGGGCTGGGCCGCCCGCCACGCCCCTTACCGGAAAGGCCGTTCCGCAGTATAAGGGTCGCGGGAAAGAACCGGAGCGAGCGGGCCGACGATGATGCGTTTCAACATTCCGGCGGTGGCCTTGGCCGTCCTGCTGATGACGGGGACGCTGGGGGCGCCGGCCCTGGCGTCGGACCACCTGGATTTCCACCGCCAGCAATGCAACGGCGGCAAGGCGGTGCTCGCCGCCCAGGTCCGCGGCTGTTCGAAGGTCGCCGGTTCCGACCGTTTCGGGGCCGCCACCAATGGCATCGCGTACTACGACATGGGCGTCGCCTACGGGCTCAACGGGCAGTTCAATAAGGCGGTCGAGAACTACACCAAGGCGCTGAAGCTCAACCCCAGGGACTCGGACGTCGCCTTCAACCGCGACCTCGCCCTGCGGGCCCTGAAGGAGCCGGGGAAGGAAATCGAAGGCCAGCCCCGCCCCAAGAAGGAAATAGCGTGAACGGACCTGCCGGATGACATACGCAAGAGTACGACGCGCAAGAAGGCGGCGCGGACGAAGCAGGTCCGCAAGACGCAGAAAAAACGCGCCATCAAGAAGCAAACCAAGGCGAAGCGCACCAGGGCGAAGCGCAAGAAGGTCGAATGAACCGGCGGCCCCCGGGGGGACAAATCGGGGACTAATCTTGTGGGGGGGCGTAGTTATTCTCTCCGCGTCTCCCTCACCCTCTCAACTCCAAGGGCCTTTCGGCCCGCTGTGGCCGCTTTTGGGGATGCGCGTGCGCCGGGAGGCGCCGGGCCTGAGGGTGAAGCGCTTCAGGCCGCGGTCGAACAGGGCGACGTTTTTCCGTTTCATCGGCACGATCAGGGCGACGCCGGCGATGAAGCCGCCGATGTGCGCCCACCAGGCGACGCCGCCGCCCGCGCCGCCGGCCGCCATGGCGGCGGAGAAAAACTGAAACCCGATCCAGAACCCCAACACCACATAGGCCGGCAGCCAGACCAGGAAATAGGAAATCAGCACCTTGATCCGGGCCTTGGGATGGAGCATCAGGTACGCTCCGATGACTCCCGATATGGCGCCCGAGGCGCCGATCATCGGGATCCTGGACTCCGGATCCACAGTTGCGTGGGCGAAGGCGGCGGCGATGCCGCAGACAAGATAGAAGGCGACGAAGCGCTTGTGGCCCATGGCGTCCTCGACGTTGTCGCCGAGCACCCACAGGAACAGCATATTGCCGGCCAGGTGCATAAAGCCGCCGTGCAGGAACATCGACGTCACCAGGGTCAGCACCGCCGGCGCTTGCGGCAGCGCCACGGGCAACTCCGTTTGCCCGAACAGCACCGCCGGGATGGCGCCGAAGCCGTAGATAAAGACCTGCTCTTCCCTGGAATCGAGGGTGAACTGGAACAAAAACACCGCCACGCAGGCAGCAATGAAGGCGACGGTGACGTACTGGAAGCGGATGTTCTTTAACGGGTTGTCGTCGTGAAGCGGCAGCAGCATCAGCCGAGCGCCGCTACCAGATGATCGAATAGAACCCGCCCGTCGTTGCCGCCCAAGGCCGGGTCGGACAGCCGTTCGGGGTGCGGCATCATGCCGAGAACGGTGCGGGTGTCGCTCAGGATTCCGGCGATGTCGCGGGCCGAGCCGTTTGGGTTGGCGCCATTTCTTGACCCGTCGGCGGGGCCGCCATCAGAGGCGCAATAGCTGAACGCGACCAGGCCGTCGCCCTCGAGGCGGTCGAGGGTTTCGTCGTCGGCGTAATAGTTGCCGTCGTGATGGGCGATGGGGATGCGGATCACCTGGCCCTTTTCGTAGCCGCCGGTGAAAACCGACTCCGTCTCCTCGACCGACAGGTGCACGTCCTTACAGACGAATTTCAGCCCCGCGTTGCGCATCAGCGCCCCGGGCAGCAGCCCGCATTCGGTCAGCACCTGAAAGCCGTTGCAGATGCCCAGCACCGGCACCCCTTTTTTGGCCTTCACCACCACGTCCCGCATCACCGGCGATTGCGCCGCCATGGCCCCGGAACGCAGGTAATCGCCGTAGGAAAAGCCGCCCGGGACGACGATCAGGTCGGTTTCGGGGATTTCCGCCTCGCCGTGCCAGACCATGTCCGGCTGGCGGCGTAAGGATTGGCCGAGCGCCACCTGCACGTCGCGGTCGCAGTTGGAGCCGGGAAAGACGATGACGGATGCTTTCATGGGCGGCGTCTCAAGGCGGGGCTATCCCTCCGCGATGTCGATGGCGTAATCCTCGATCACCGTGTTGGCGAGGAGCTTCCTGCACATTTCCTCGACTTGCGACTGCGCCTTTTCGGGGTCGGTCTCTCCGAGCTCGAGCTCGATGTATTTGCCCTGGCGGACGCCGGAAACGCCGCCGAAGCCGAGCGCCGAAAGCGCGTTTTCGACCGCCTTGCCCTGCGGATCGAGGACGCCTTGCTTGAGGGTGACGTGGATTTTTGCTTTCATTTCATTCTCCCCCCCGATCGCCGGGCGGATGCTCATTGTATGGCCTTGGGCCCCGGCAGGTCGCGGGGGCCGCCTTCGGGCAGGATGCCAAGCCGGCGGGCGACCTCCTGGTACGCTTCCTCGACGTTGCCGAGGTCTTGGCGGAACCGGTCCTTGTCCATCTTCTCGTTGGTCTTGATGTCCCAAAGGCGGCAGTTGTCGGGGCTGATCTCGTCGGCAAGCACGATCCGCATGTGTTCGTCCTCCCATAGGCGGCCGAATTCGAGCCTAACGTCGACCAGCCGGAGCCCGATGCCGAGGAACAGGCCGGACAGGAAATCGTTGACGCGCAGCGCCATCGGCACGATGTCGTCCAGGTCTTGGGGGGCGGCCCAGCCAAACGCGGTGATGTGTTCCTCGGTGACCAGCGGCTTGTTGCCGTCCGGCGACTTGTAATAGTACTCGACGATGGAGCGCGGCAGCGGCGTCCCCTCGGCCATGTGGAAGCGCTCTGCCAAGGACCCGGCGGCGATGTTGCGGATCACCACCTGGAGGGGGATGATTTCAACCTCGCGCACTAGTTGCTCGCGCATGTTGAGCCGGCGCATGAAATGGGTCGGCACGCCGATATCGTTGAGCTTCGACATCAGGTGTTCCGAGATCCGGTTATTGAGCACCCCCTTGCCGGTGATGACGCCT
>PTLK01000040.1 GCA_002938075.1 Alphaproteobacteria bacterium MarineAlpha3_Bin3 | reverse complement strand
CGCCACCACGCCGCCGCCGAGCGCCGCGCCGATGGCCCCCGCGACCACGATACCGAACGCCCCGGCCCCGGGTCAGCCCCCGGCCTTGACCACCCGGCCACCGGCGATGCCGAAGCTGGAACTGCCGGCGATGACCGCCGAACAGCAGCAAGACCAAGACCGCCTGGCCCGGCAATTGGCTGAAATCCGCGCTCGCGCCGATGCCAGAAGCGGTCTTTCGGCCAATGCCCAGTTGCCGGCGGCGCCCGGCGAACAGGCGACCATCGTCATCTCGTCACAGGGCATCGAAACCATCGGCGCCATGGCCGCCATTGAAGCAACCATGCCGGCAGTGGCAACGCCGCCGCGACCCCCGGCCGCGAGCCGCCTGATGGAAAGCCGCGCCGCTTATGCCGCGCCGGGGCGGACGGTCAAGGTGGCGACCATTTTCTTCGACAACGGATCTTCGAAGCTGAAGGCCGACGACAAGCGGATACTCCGCGCCGTCACCCGCCTGCAGCGCAAGAACGGCGGCAAGCTCTGGATCGTCGGCCACTCCAGCACCCGCACCCGCAACCTGCCCCCGGTCAAGCACAAGATGGTCAATTTCCAGGTTTCGGCCGCCCGCGCCGATAGGGTGGTCAGCGAGCTGGTGCGCATGGGCATCAACAAAGAGGACATCCAGATCGCCGCGGTGTCGGACGCCGAGCCGATTTATTACGAATTCATGCCGTCGGGCGAGGCCGGCAACCGCCGCGCCGAGGTCTATTTGACCAACTGAGTCCGGGTGGCCCCAAGGGACTCCCAGTTAACCCCCAAAGAACCTTGGACGGGGCCCTTAATAACGCCACATTTACATGGCCGACTGTTTGGGCTTGTACCAACCAACGCCATCTGGCATGTGAACCATTATGGAACAGGAATTCCATAGAATCAGGCGGTTGCCGCCGTACATGTTTGCCGAGGTCAACGCGATGAAGGCGCGTGCCCGGGCCGAAGGCGCCGACATCATCAATTTCGGCATGGGCAACCCGGACCTGCCGACGCCGCCCCATATCGTTGCCAAGCTGACCGAGGCGGTGCAGGATCCGAAGACGCACCGCTATTCCATGTCGCGTGGCATTCCGGGGCTCCGCAAGGCCGTCGCCGCCTATTACGGCAACCGTTTCGGGGTCGACGTGGACCCGGAAACCGAAACCATCGTGACCTTGGGATCGAAGGAAGGGTTGGCCAACCTGTCGTCGGCCATCACCAGCCCCGGCGACCTGATCCTGGTCCCCAATCCCAGCTATCCGATCCATCAGTTCGGCTTCATTATCGCCGGCGCCGCGGTGCGCTCGATTCCGGTTGAGCCCGAACACGGCCTCCTGGAAGCCTTGAAGCGCGCCGTCCAGCACTCAGTGCCGAAACCGACGGCGTTGGTGCTCAACTATCCCAACAACCCGACGGCCAGGACCGTCGATCTGGATTTCTATGCCGAGGTGGTGGATTTCTGCCTCTATCACGGCATCTACATCCTGTCGGACCTGGCCTATGCGGAAATTTATTTCGATGGGAATCCGCCGCCGTCGATCCTCCAGATCAAGCGCGCCTGGGACGTCGCCGTCGAGTTCACGTCGATGAGCAAGACCTATTCCATGCCCGGTTGGCGGATCGGCTTCGCGACCGGCAACCACAAGCTGATCGCCGCCCTGGGGCGGATTAAATCGTACCTGGATTACGGCGCCTTCACCCCGGTCCAGGTTGCCTGCACGGCGGCCTTGAACGGGCCGCAGGACTGCGTCGAGGAAATCCGCCGGACCTACAAGGGGCGCCGCGACGTCCTCATCGAAGGCCTGGCGTCGGCCGGTTGGGAGGTGCCGTCGCCGCCGGCGACCATGTTCGCCTGGGCGCCGATCCCGGAACCGTTCAAGGCCATGGGCTCGATGGAATTTTCAAAGCTTTTGCTGAGCGAAGCCGAGGTCGCGGTGTCGCCGGGCATCGGCTTCGGCGAGCACGGCGAAGGCTACGTCCGCATCGCGCTGGTGGAAAACCGCCAACGAATCCGCCAGGCGGTCCGCAACATCAAGGCCTTCCTTAGCGGCACCGGCCAAGAGGAAACCGGCAAAGACGGAAAGCGGGCGGCCTCCCATTGAATCCGCCACTAAAAATAGGTATCGCCGGCCTCGGCACCATAGGCGGCGGCACCTTTAAGCTGCTGACGGAGCAGGCGGAAATTATCGAACGCCGCTCGGGGCGCACCGTCCGCTTGGTGGCTGTTGCCGATCCCGACGCTTCTAAGATGAAAGAGGCCGAAAAGAACGGCATTCGCTGTTACGCCGACGCCCTGCCGATGGCCGCCGATGACGATGTCGACGTGGTGGTGGAGCTGATCGGCGGTTCCGACGGCATCGCCAAGGACCTGTGCGAGGCCGCCATTGAAGCCGGCAAGCACTTGGTCACCGCCAACAAGGCGCTGATCGCCCATCACGGCACGGCGTTGGCCAGGGCGGCCGAGGCCAAGGACGTGACCCTTGCCTTCGAGGCGGCGGTGGCCGGCGGCATCCCGATTATCAAATCATTGCGCGAAGGATTGGCCGGCAATCGCCTGAGCTGCGTCTACGGCATCCTCAACGGCACCTGCAATTACATCCTCAGCGCGATGACCGACCAGGGCCGCGAGTTCGAGGACATTCTCAAGGAATGTCAGGAACTGGGTTACGCCGAGGCCGATCCCAGCTTCGACATCGACGGCATTGATACGGCGCACAAGTTGGCGATCCTGGCCAGCGTCGCCTTCGGCGGCGAAGTCAACTTCGACGCCGTCCACATCGAAGGCATCCGCCACGTCTCGCTGATGGACATGCAGTTCGCGAGCGAATTGGGATACAGCATCAAGCTGCTGGGGGTTGCCTCGGTGCGGGAAGACGGGCTGGAACAGCGCGTCCACCCATGCATGGTTCCATCCTCCTCGCCGATCGCCCATGTGTCGGGCTCGCTCAACGCGGTGGTGGCGGACGGGGATTTTTGCGACACCATCGTTCACGAAGGCCATGGCGCCGGCGCCGGGCCGACGGCTTCCGCTGTCGCCGCCGATTTGATCGACATTGCCCGCGGTTTGAAGGTGCCGACGTTCGGGGTGCCGGCGAGCGAACTGAAATCCATCCCCCCGGTGCCCATGGAAATGCACAAGGGCGCTTATTACATCCGCCTGATGGTGGTCGACCGGCCCGGCGTGTTCGCCGATATCGCGGCCATATTGCGGGACCACGCGGTATCCATGGAATCGGTACTGCAGCGGACCCGGGACCCCGGCGAACCGGTGCCGGTGGTGATGACCATGCACGATACAGAAGAGGCCGGCATGACCCGGGCGTTAGACGAAATCGCCGCCGTCGAGGCGATCGTCGAGCCGCCCCGGATGATCCGCATCGAGGCTCTTTAGGGCGGGTCTTTTTGGACTAGCCTTCCGATCCGATCAGGTCAACAATGGGGAATGGCCAAAGACGTCGTCAGCGATCGAAACCTCGCCCTCGAATCCGTCCGAGTGACCGAGTCCGCGGCCTTGGCGGCGTACAATTTCATGGGTGGCGGCGATGAGAAAGCCGTCGACCAGGCGGCCGTCAGCGCCATGCACAGGACCCTGAACCGGCTGGCCCTGGACGGCACGGTGCGCATCGGCGAAGGCGCCGAGGGCGAAGCGGAAAAGCTTTACGTCGGCGAAACGCTGGGCACCGGCGACGGGCCCAAGGTGGACATCGCCCTGGTGGCGCTGGAAGGCACGACCATCGTCGCCCGGGGCGGCCCCAATGCGCTGGCCGTGATCGCCATGGCCGAGGACGGCGGATTCCTCACCGTCCCCAACATCTATATGGACAAGATCGCAGTCGGCCCGGGGCTGCCGGACGGAATCGTCGATCTCGACAACGAACCGGCGGACAATTTGGCGGCGCTGGCCGACGCCAAGGGGACCAAGGTGACGGACCTGGTAGTCTGCATGCTGGACCGGCCGCGCCATGCCGAACTGATCGCCAAGATCCGTGAAACCGGTGCCCGCATCCGGCTGATCCAGGACGGCGACGTCAGCGGCGTCATCGCCGCCACCCAGCCGGAAGCCGGCGTCGATATATTCTTAGGTATCGGCGGTGCCCCGCAAGGGGTACTGGCGGCGGCGGCGCTCAGGGGCGTCGGCGGACAGATGCAGGGACGCTTGGTGTTCCGCAACAACGATCAAAGGACCGAGGCCCAGCGCCTCGGCATCGAGGACCTGGAGCGCAAATACGCAACCGAGGACATGGCCTCGGGCAACGTCACCTTCGCCGCCACCGGCGTTACCTACAGCGACATGCTGGAAGGCGTGCGCCATGTCCCCGGCGGCGCCATTACCCATTCCATGGTCTTGCGCTCCACGACCGGGACGCTGCGTTTTATCGAGGGCCACCATGACTTCATCCGCGGGACTGCCAAGACCTGATCGACAGGAAAATGGGGCGCGACCGGGCGGCCCGGACTGTTTTCTCGGCGTCGAAAAATCACTGACCGGCAAGCGCTGGATAAGCCGCGAGGCCGATGAGCGTCAGTCCCTAGCCCTGGCGCAGCGGCTTTCGGTGCCGGAAATCGTCGGCCGGGTGCTGGCGGCGCGCGGCGTCGGGCTGGAAGACGCCGATGTTTTCCTCAATCCGACCCTGAAGAACCTGCTGCCCGATCCCAGCCGTCTGAAAGACATGGACACCGCCGCCGAACGCCTGGCCCGGGCAATCATGGACGGCCACGCGATCGGCATCTTCGGCGATTACGACGTCGACGGGGCGACATCGTCGGCGCTGTTGACGCGTTTCTTCGCCGCCGTCGGCGGCCGCTCGGCGACCTATATTCCCGACCGCCTCAAGGAAGGCTACGGACCCAATATCGAGGCGTTGCTGAAGCTCCAGGAGGGCGGCGCTTCGGTGGTCGTCACCGTCGATTGCGGCACCTCGGCCCATGAGTCCCTGACGGCGGCCGCCGACGCCGGTCTCGATGTCATCGTCGTCGACCACCACGAGGCCGAGGCCAAGTTGCCGCCGGCAACCGCCGTCATCAACCCCAACCGCTTCGACGACGACAGCGGCCAGGGCCAGCTCGCCGCCGTCGGGGTGGCGTTCCTTTTAGTGGTGGCGGTCAACCGGGCGCTCAGGGACGCCGGCTGGTACCGGGACCGGCCCGAGCCCGACCTAACCCAGTGGCTGGACCTGGTGGCGCTGGGCACCGTCTGCGACGTGGTGCCGCTGACCGGCCTAAACCGGGCCCTGGTGATGCAGGGCCTGAAGGTGATGGCGGCCCGCGACAACACCGGGTTGCGGGCGCTATCCGACGTCGCCGGGCTGAAGGAGAAGCCGGGCACCTATCACGCCGGTTTCCTGCTCGGCCCCAGGATCAACGCCGGCGGCCGTATCGGGGAGTCGGACCTGGGCTCGCGGCTGCTCGGCACCGACGACATCGGCGAGGCCACCGACATCGCGCACCGGCTCGACGAGCTCAACCGCGAACGCCGGGGTATCGAGGCGGCGGTGCTGGACGCCGCCATGGACGAAGCGAAAAAGACCGGCGACGACTTAGGTCCCTTGATCCTAGTGGCGGCGGAGGGCTGGCACCCCGGCGTCATCGGCATCGTCGCCGGGCGGCTCGCCGAACGGTTCAACCGCCCGGCCTGCGTCGTCGCGCTGGACGGCGGGAAAGCCACCGGCCAGGGCGTCGGCTCGGGGCGCTCCGTTTCCGGCGTTGATCTCGGGGCCGCCGTCATCGCCGCCTGCCAGGCCGGAATTCTCATCAAGGGCGGCGGTCACAAGATGGCCTGCGGGTTCACCGTCGACAGCGGGCGGCTGGAGGAACTGCGGCAATTCCTCGGCGACAGGATATCGGCGCACCTCGGCGACGGCGGAATCCAGCCCCGGCTTTATCTCGACGGGGCCATGAAGCCGGCCGCGGCGACGATGAATTTGGTTGAGGACCTGCAACAGGTGGGGCCGTTCGGGTCCGGCAACCCGGAGCCGCGCTTCGTCATCCCGGCGGCGCGATTATCCTATGCGGCGGTGGCCGGCGAAAACCACGTCCGCGGCACGCTGACTGGCGAGGAGGGGGGCCGCCTGGCGGCGATCTCGTTCAACAGCCTCGATACGCCCCTGGGCCAGGCGCTGTTGAAGAGCGACGGCGCGCCGCTGCACGTCGCCGGGCGGTTGCGCGTCAACACCTGGAAGGGGCATTCGAAGGCGCAACTGCTGATCGATGACGCGGCGCCCGCATGGTAGACGGGCATGGTAACGTAGCGGCCGGAAGGAAGGCGCCGAATGCTCGATAAGTGGGACCACCGTTTCCTGGCCCTGGCCGAACACATTTCCAACTGGTCCAAGGACCCGTCGACGCAGGTCGGCGCCGTCATTACCCACACGCGGAGCAAAAGGGTGGTGTCGTTGGGTTTCAACGGCTTCCCAGCCGGGGTCGAGGACACCCGGGAGCGCCTCGACGACCGCGGCACCAAGTACGAAATGGTCGTCCACGCCGAACAGAACGCCCTGATGTTCGCCGGCGACCGGGCCGAGGGCTGCACCCTTTACGTCCATCCGCTGCCGCCGTGCGCGCGCTGCGCGGTGATGATCATCCAGGCCGGGATCAAGCGCGTCGTCTGCGACCAGCCCGATTTCGACCACCAACGCTGGGGCGAAGCGGCGAAAATCGCCGACACCCTGTTCCGCGAGGCGGGGCTGGCGGTGAATTACCGCCAGGTTGGCGAGGAGCCGACTGAGTAGGGTGTGCTCCCATAAACGGACGGTTTGCTTGCGGCTACGGTACAGACCGTTGGAAGCTCCGCCTGGAGGGCCGTTCATGACCGATACTGTTGATAAAGTCGGTCGGAGAAGGTGTTCGTGCAACAAAAGGAGCAGGAACAATGTTTCAGTGAAACATTGTTGCCGTGACGGGGTAATTCGCGAATCAATCTTTCGTCCGAACGGCTCGAAAATACTTTATCAACAGTATCGACCCGAAGCGGACCTCTCCGCGACTTCGGATACTCCTTTCTATTTTTGGGATATCTGTAGCCTTTGCGGAAAGTTAGGTAACCTATGGACATGACGTCGCCACTCCAGGATCGGACGTATCGTCAGCTTTTCACGGCACAGGTTGTCGCCCTCGCCGGCACTGGCCTGTCTACCATTGCGCTTGCCCTGCTTGCGTACGATCTGGCCGGCGGCGACGCCGGTATCGTTCTTGGTACGGCGCTTGCCCTCAAAATGGTGGCCTACGTCGGCATCGCCCCGATCGTCGGTGGGTTCGCGCATCGGCTGCCCCGCTGCCGATTGCTGATCGCTCTCGATGTTGCGCGCGCGGGATTTGTCTTGTGCCTGCCGTTCGTCACGGAGGTCTGGCAGATTTATCTGCTGGTCTTCCTGCTGAACGCTTGCTCGGCGGGCTTCACGCCGACCTTCCAGGCGACGATCCCGGATATCCTGCCGGACGAAGCCCAGTACACGCGCGCGCTTTCCCTGTCCCGGCTGGCATACGATATCGAGAACCTGTTGAGCCCGGCGCTCGCCGCCGCCGCTCTCGTCGTAATGAGCTATGATGCCTTGTTCAGCGCGAACGCCTTGGCCTTTCTGATCTCGGCCCTTCTGGTTTTTTCAGTGCGGTTGCCGTCGCTCAAACCACATGAGCGAGAGCACGGCGTATGGCACAACATGACCTTCGGTATCCGGGCCTACCTCAAGACACCGAGACTGCGCGGACTACTAGCTCTTTCGCTCGTGGTATCGACCGCCGGAGCCATGGTTGTCGTCAACACCGTGATCTATGTGCGCGACCGCCTCGGTGGCACGGAAAGCGACACTGCCGTTGTATTCGCTGCCGCCGGAGCGGGATCGATGGTCGTGGCCCTCATGCTGCCTCGTTTCCTGGGTCGCCTACCCGACCGCCCATTCATGCTTGTAGGCGGCGTGGTTCTGGGAATTGGCCTCCTGCTCGGCTTGACCGATCCTGGTCTGCTCGCCTTGCTGCCGGTCTGGTTCGTTCTTGGCGCGGGCTCGTCCCTCATCCAGACCCCGGCGGGCCGTCTCCTCAAACGATCCGCGCATAAGGGAGACCGGCCGGCCATCTATGCGGCACATTTCGCCCTATCGCACGCCTGCTGGCTGCTCGCCTACCCGCTCGCCGGCTGGATAGGAGCGACGCTCGGGCTGACGGTTGCTTTTACGGTGCTTGCGTTTGTGGCTCTGACTTCGACAGCCGCCGCACTGGCTTTATGGCCGGCTCACGACCCCGTCGAAGTGGAGCACCTGCACGAGGCGCTTGAGCACGGGCACCTCCATGTCCATGACGAGCACCATCAGCACGCACACGAGGGCTGGGAAGGACAGGAGCAGCATCGCCATCCCCACAGGCACGCTCCCCTCCAATACAAACCCCCCTACGTTGTCGACCTTCACCATCAGATGTGGCCGAGCCGTTAGTTGGGCCGCGCCATATGGACGCGGATTGCGAAATTCTGGCGGCATGTCGCGTTAAGCCTTACGTTCCCTCCGGGCTAATCCGCAACATGGAAAACGATCCACCAAGGCGTCCGGTATCGGACAGGAACCGGACATCCGCACCATAATCCCAGTCCGTTGCCCGTTTATGAGACCATGACCGTTTGCCGGCCGCCCGGCGATTGAGCCTGCCCGGTTATTTCTTCAGGATCTTCCCGACCCGTTCGGCCTCGAGCCGGAAGGCTTCGGGCATGCCGGAACCCAACAGCGGCTTCAGGTAATCGACGAAGGCGTCGGTCACGTCGGGCGCGTCCTTGGCAATGAATTCGTCGGCCATGACCTTGGTCTTGCCGGCCACGTCCTCCAAGGGGCTGAGCCTGAACTCGGCGGCGTAATTCCCGCCGTCCCCGGTGCGGTGGAGGGTCACCGACCCGTCGCCGTCTCCATCGTGGGCGAACCCGGCCGCCCGTTCGCCGGCCTGGCGGGCTTCCAACTGATCGACGTCGGAAACGCAGCCCAGGAACGAGCGCTGCAGGTAGCCGAAGGTATCGCCGCGCACCCGCTTAATGTCGGTGTTGTCGCGGATGGCGGCGCACAGCAGGTCGGCGAGGGCGCCTGTGCCGGAAAGCTGGACGTTGCCGTGGGCGTCCTTTTCGACCTCCTGGGCCAGCTTGGCGGCCATCGGCTCGCCGCTGGCATCGTGGATGCCTTCCGACACCGCGATCACGCAGCGGCCGAATTTGCCGGCGGCGGCTTTGACCTCGGCAATGAACCGATCCATGGAGAAATCCCGCTCCGGCAGATAGATCAGGTGCGGGCCGTCGTCATCGTACTTGCGCGCCAGGGCCGAGGCGGCGGTCAGGAAACCGGCGTGGCGGCCCATGACGACGCCGACGTAGACGCCGGGCAGGGCCCGGTTGTCGAGGTTGACACCGGCGAAGGCGCTGGCGACGAACTTGGCCGCCGACGGATAGCCCGGGGTGTGGTCGTTGACCGTCAGATCGTTGTCGATGGTCTTGGGGATATGGACGCAGCGCAGCGCGTATTCGGCGTTGGCGGCCTGTTTGGCGAGGATGCGAAGGGTGTCCGAGGAATCGTTGCCGCCGATGTAGAAAAAGGTGCCGATGGCGTGGGCCCGCAGGACCTTGAAGATTTCCTGGCAGTATTTCACGTCCGGCTTGTCGCGGGTCGAGCCCAGGGCCGACCCCGGGGTGGCGGCGATGAGTTCCAGGTTTTCCGCCGCCTTACCGCCGAGGTCGATGAAATCCTCGTTGACGATGCCCTGGACGCCGTGGAAGACGCCGTAAACGGCGTCGACTTCGGGGAAGTCGCGCGAAACGATCACGGCGCCGACGAGGGACTGGTTGATGACCGCCGTCGGGCCGCCGCCCTGGGCGATGAGGACTTTTCCTTGGGACATTGATAGCGCTTCCTTTGGTTTTTCCGCGGTCCGCCGATTTTAGGAAACACCGCCGCCCGTGCAAGCCCCCTGAAAGCCCCCCGCAACCCCAAGGATCGGAAAAAACGCCTCAATCGCGCCGGCCTGTCGAAAGGGGCGGGCAGGGGCTTGAAAAATCAGCGAAGGACGTATACCACCTTCTTGCCTTTGCGACCCCATCGTCTAGAGGCCTAGGACACCGGCCTTTCACGCCGGCAACACGGGTTCGAATCCCGTTGGGGTCGCCATTTTTTTCAATGACTTAGCCGAAAGCGGGGGCGGCCAAGGTCGTCTATACGGAAATTATACGGAATAGGGCAGGCTAAAACGGCTGTCCGGTCCTGGGCAAGGGGCGCCCCCGAGATACGCACCAACGGGCCAAAAAACGGCCCAGAATGCAAAAAATAGGCTCGCCTTCCTGATGTCCGCTTTGCCCCCGAAAGCGGACATTCAATGGCTTATGGGGTTGAGCAGGGTTTACGGGAAAAAAGCGGTATCAGTACCCTATATATTTCGGGCTAAAATTTCAGCGGGGTGTGGCAGCTTGTTGGATGTTGACGCCATCCGCAGGGAAGGTTTCGCTCTTTTTAGGCGTAAGGTCGGTACGTCTTAGCAAATTACGAAACCTGTACGCCGAGTAATGGTTAAGAGCCTCCCTTGAGGATTTCGCAATTCAATGACAACACCATTTTGATCGATGACCCAAGTTTTAGGAACACTTACGATACCGAAAGTCCCGCCACCAACAGTTAGGAATAGTTTTGAGTCCAGCATCAATGGATTTGCTAATTGGTATCGTATACCCCTGAGCCTTGGCCCAGACCCTCGAGACCTCGTACTTTTCAGCAATGTTCATCAAAAACCAGACGATGTCCTTTTCGTCGTTGTCGGATGACCGGCCCGGGGGGGGGAGGTTCACTAGTGTGGCGGGATTAGAG
>PTLK01000004.1 GCA_002938075.1 Alphaproteobacteria bacterium MarineAlpha3_Bin3 | reverse complement strand
GCGGTTTTCTGGGGCCCGCACGCCTATATCTCGCCCAACTGGTATACGTCAGAGAAAGTGGTGCCGACCTGGAACTACGTCACAGTCCATGCCTACGGCAAGCCCGTGGTGATTGACGACCCTGAAAAGGTGCGCGAGGGACAGGCGCGCCTTGTCGGAGTTTACGAGAGTGACGCCACGGGCAACTGGTCGATGGACGATATGCCAGAAGATTATGCCAGCAAGATGCTTAACGGCATCGTCGCCTTCGAAATGCCCATCGACCGGGTGGAAGGAAAATTCAAGCTTAACCAGAAAAATTCGCCGGCCGACCGCGAAGGCGCGATCAAGGGCCTCCGGGCCACCGGCGACCCGGAATCCTTGGAAGTGGCGCGGCTGATGGCGGAAATCCTGGCCGACGGTTAATCGCCGCCGGCGGGATCTGGTTCGTCGGCGAACGGCTGCGCCATCATCCGGTGGAGCCGGAGCCATCCGGGATCGCGGAAGATCGGCAGCCCGATGGTCATGCCGTCGTGGCCGGCCTGGGGTTGGTCATTGTAGGTGCCGAAAATCCGGTCCCACCACGGTAGGTTAAAGCCGAAATTGCTGTCGGTTTCGGTCTTAATGACGGAATGATGGACGCGGTGCATGTCCGGCGTCACCACCACCCACCGGAGCACCCTGTCGAGACCGGCGGGCAGTTTCACGTTGGCGTGGTTGAACATCGACGTGGCGTTGAGCGCGACCTCGAAAATCAGCACCGCCGCCGCCGGCGCCCCCAGGACCGCCACCGCTGCCATCTTGATGAGGATTGAGAAGATGATTTCCAGCGGGTGGAACCGGGCCCCCGTGGTAACGTCGATATCCAGGTCGGCATGGTGCATGCGGTGCAACCGCCAAAGGACAGGAACAAAGTGGACAAAAACGTGCTGGCCATAGATCAGCAGGTCCAGCAAAACCACCGACACGACGACGGTGAGCCAAGTCGGCGCATCGACGATATTGAACAGGCCCCAACCCCTGTCATCGGCGATCAGGGCCAAGGCGACGGGAAGGACGGGGAAAAGAAGCCGCACCAGCAGCGTATTCACCACCACGATGCCGAGGTTGGAAGTCCAGCGCAGCGCCCGGGTCTGGGTCCTCTCCCGGCGCGGGGTGGCCGCCTCCCACGCCGCCATCAGCACCAGGACGCCGAAGAAAAATCCGAGCCTGATCGCCGCTTCGTTGCTTAACAGTGTTTCCGTCATTTCCGGCCCTAGTGGCCTATATCATCTATATTGTACCCATACGACGGCGTTGCGAGGTTTCCGGCTAGGAGCGCGTTGCGCCTGCCTGCGCGAAGCCGGAGCTCCGCTTCGGCGAAGGCAGGCCGTGGTGCCAACACACCACAAACGGCGCGCGACGACGTCCGAAAGCCTCGCAACACCGCCCTTTCGGGTCGCTTTTCCCGTCCCCTCGGGGCGTCGGAAGGGCTTGCCGGTGGGCAAGCATCGCCCGCGCCCTCCCTCCTGCCGAGGAAACGGGAAAAGCGATCGTAGGGGTGCAATTTAGGTGATACAGGCCACTAGAAAGATGACGCCCAATGGCCTAACGTCGGGGCCATGGCGGAGGACAGAAAAACCGTAATCATCACCGGTGCCAGCAGGGGCATCGGCCACACCACGGCACGGCTTTTTCTGGACCGCGGCTGGCAGATCATAACCTGTTCGCGCGACGATACGCCCGAGGAATGCAAGCGCGACCCCAACTGGACGTGCCATTTCCCGACAGACCTGGGCGACGCCGACAGCCTCGCCCAATTCATCGAAACCGCCAACGAGGAACTCGCCGACGCGCCGTTGCACGCCCTGGTCAACAACGCCGGCATGTCGCCGAAGACGCCTTATAAGGAGCGCCTGGGCTGCCTCAACGGCGACCTGGAAGCCTGGCGCGACGTGTTCGAGCTCAACCTGTTCGCGCCGCTGAAGCTCAGCCGCGGTTTCGCCTCGGCCCTGCATCGGGGCGAAGGCGCGATCGTCAACGTGACTTCCATCGCCGGTCATTTGATCCATCCCTTCGCCGGCTCGGCCTATTCCATTTCGAAGACCGCGCTTTCCGGCCTGACGCGGGAAATGGCCAACGAATTCGCCTCCCTCAACGTGCGCGTCAACGCGGTTGCCCCCGGCGAAATCGAAACCGAGATGGTCGAAAGCGAATACGAGGTGCTGATCCCGCGCATCCCGCTCAACCGCATGGGCACGCCCGAAGACGTGGCCAGGACGATCTATTATCTGTGTTCCGAGGACGCCGGTTACGTCACCGGCAGCGAACTTTGGGTCACCGGCGGGCAGCACCTGTTTTAACCAAACCGGGGGGCCAAGGGCCGGGGATAAGACCGGCCACAAGGCGTTCGGCGCGATGGCAAAAAAACGTAGAAAACTCCAAAACGCCGTCCTGTTTCATCATCCGGACGCCGTCGATACCAGCCGCCCGCGGTTGATGTGCCGCCACGCCGCTGGCGAAGGGTTCCTCAAGGCGTTCGTCCGCCATTCCGGCGTCAACGGTTTCCACGGCCTCGGATTCGAACAAAGCCATTTCGACGATTTCCAAAGCCGCATCGGCGCCCTGGACGATCAAAACCGTCCCTGCCATTGGGTTGGCCTGGGCGATATGGCCGGCGCCGGCCCGTCGACGCTGATGCTTCCCGATCCGTCGCTGGCGCCGTTCGCGTGGCGGCGCCGCGGCACCGGCAACCGCGGCTACAGCCTGTGCGGTCTCAACCACACCATTGCTTAAGAAAAAGTCATGGACGGTTTTGGCGACTTGATGACCGCGCCTTTGCAGCTGTGGGACGCGTTGATTTGCACCTCGCAGCCGGTCAAGGCGACTATCACCCGGATCTTCGACAACTGGGGCGATTACCTGAATCAGCGTACCGGCGGTAAGATCAAGCCGGCAATCCAATTGCCGGTGATCCCCCTGGGCGTCGATTACGACGCCTACGCGGTCAGGCGGATCGTCGGGGAAGTCAGCGGACTGTGAAAATTACGCCGTTCCCGGCAATTATTACCCATATTTTGTGATAATTGGCCCATTTACCCGCTATATATAGCGGTGTATGATCTCCCTTGACCCTGGGAGCGCTACGTTAAACAAGGGCAGGCGATAGTCATGGCCAAAGGGCAAGGCAAGAAAGGCAGCGCCGCCGAGCGCCAAACCGGCGCCGATGCGACCAAGGACGACGGCCTCGACCCACTGGCAATACCCGATAGTGGCGGCGCCGGTTCCACCGGCGACGTCCCGGACACCGGCCTCGACGACGCCGATCCGTGGAAAGCGCCTTTTTACCTCCGTTTCCGGCTTTACACCCTCGGCGGGCTGATCCTTAGCGCCGCCTGGGTGTGGGGGGTACACAATTACGTCGAGGCGGTGCTGGGCTGGAACAACGTCACCGAGCTTTTGCCGCACGAAGTCGGCGGGCTGGCCGCCGGGGCCCTGACGCCGCTGGCGCTTCTGTGGATGGTGATTGCGTTCTGGGAGCGGGGGCAAAGCCTCCGGCGCGACACCGAGGCGCTACGCTGGCACATGCGGCAATTGATCTATCCGTCCGACAAGGCCGAAACCCGGGCCCACGAGATTAGCGAAATCCTTCGCCGCCAGACCCGCGACCTGACCCGGGCCTCGGACGAGGCGGCGAAACGGGGCGAAACCATCTCCAGCCTGATTCACCAGCGGGCCATGGAGTTATCGACGGTGTCTGAAGACGCCGACCTCAGGTCCCATGCCGTCGCCGAGGCGCTGAAGCGCCAGACCGTCGATTTGCAGTCGGTTTCCGAACGTGCCGCCGACCGGGCCAGGGAAGCCGGCGATGTTCTCAGCCTGCGCACCCGCGACCTGACGGTGACCTCGGACCGCACCTCGGCCCGGGCCGAGGACCTGGTGGAAACCCTGCGCCGCCAGACCGAGGATTTGAATGAGGCCGCCGACCGCGCCGCCGCCCGGGCCCATGAATCGGCCGATACCCTGAAGTCCCGGGCCGAGCACCTGGCCGCCGTCTCGGTCGAGGCCGCATCGCGCACCGACGAGGCGGGGGATGTTTTCGATCAACGGATCGAGCGTTTTCGCGAAGCCTCCGAACAGGCCATTTCAACGGTCCGCGCCGACAGCGAGAACCTGCAAGGCCATATCCGCGAAATGGCGCAACAGACCGAACGCGCCTCCGGCCAGGCCGAGGTCATGCGCGAATCTCTGCAAAGCCAGGCCGATACCCTGAGTTCCGTCGCCGAGCTGGCCCAGGCCCGGACATCGGAGATCGAGATCAATCTGGGCCGGCAGTCCGCAGCCGTGAACGAAACCACTGGGAAAGTCATCGGCAAGATCCATGAGATGGGTGAAGCCCTCAAGGATCAGTCGCAAACGCTGTTGGCCACCGCCGATCAGTCGGCGGAAAAGGTCCGCGGCGCCGGCGACGTCTTACTCCACCAGGCCCGCGAAATGACCGAACTGGCTGCGCAAACGGCGGCCGGGGCGGAAGCCGTCGGCGACCGGCTGAGGCGCAGTTCCCAGGTACTGACGGTGATCACCGAAAAGGTGATGACCCGGGTCGATCTGGTCGGCGAACAACTGGCCGTCCGGTCTTCGGACTTGGCCACATCCGCGGACCAGGCCGTCAACCGAGTCGGCGAGGTCGGGGATGCCCTGAACGAACGCGCCGACGTGTTGGCCAAGATCGCCGACCAGAGCATTCTTCGGATCAGCGCCACCGGCGATGCGCTGCGCCAAAGAAGCAACGAACTGGGCTCGGCGTCGGACGGGGCCGCCGAAAAAATCCGCACCGTGGCCGAGATTTTCAAAAACCATTCCGAAAGCCTCACTCAGGCCAGCAGCCAAGCTGTTGTCGACGTGGATAAGGCCGGCAGCTCCTTCAACGACCGCTCCCACGATCTGGAGAACGCCGCCGACGGGGCGGCCCAGTTGCTGTCCCTGGTCACCGAAGTCATGCACCGCCAGGCCAACGACCTGACCCGGGCATCGGACAAGGCGGCGACACAGATGGACAAAATGGCCGAAGCCCTCCAGCAACGCGCCCAGGATCTGGAGCAGGTGAGCGGCGATTCCACCCAAATGCTTTCCCTGGCCGACAACGATCTGCGGGAAAAGGCCGACCAGTTGATCGCCGTTTCGGACCTGGCGGTGACTCGGGTAACCAACGTTACCGCGGCCCTAAAGACCGGATCGGGGGAATTGAACCAGTCGTCGGAAACCGCGGTGTCGAACATCAGCAAGGTCAGCAAGTCGATGCGCGAACACGTGGATGCCGCCACCAGCGCGTCGGCCCATGCGACGTCCAACCTGGAAGGCATCGCGACGTCGCTGCAGAGTCATGTCCAGGCGCTGAATGAGGGGTTGGACCGGGCCCGCGACCGTTTCGACGATGTCAGCGGGCTCCTCAACCGCAGCGGCCAGGAATTGACCAGCACCTACAATACGGCGTCGTCGCACGTGCAGGCGTTTTCCGACACCCTGCACCGGGAGGCCGCCGAACTGACCTCGGCGTCCGACAACGCCGCCGCCGAACTCAGTAAGGTCAGCGAAACCTTGCAGGCGCGCAGCAGCGAAGTCACCGTCAGCACCGACGAGGCCTCCAAGCAGATGACCCAGGTGGCTGATCGGCTCCACCGCCACGGTCACAACCTGTCGGCGGTTTCCAAAAGCGCTTCCGGGAAAATGGAAAAACTCAGTATCGACCTGCAAAACCATTATCAGCTCTTGACCGCGTTGTCCGAGCAGACGACGTCCGGGCTCGGCGCTGCCGGCCAAGACCTGCGCAACCGGTTTCAGGAACTCGAAGCCCTGGAGAAAAGGTCGTCGGCCCGGGTCGAGGAAACGGCTGACAACCTGGGTCATCAAGCGGAATTGCTGGGCGCTGCCACCGAGGAAGCGGTGGCCCGGCTGGCCCGGGTCGGGGAATCCCTCACCCAGTACTCGGCCGAAGCGACCGTGGCGTCCGATTTGAACGCCGCCAAGCTGACCAAGGTCACGGGGGCCTTCCGCGAGCAGACCGAGGACGCCGGCGCCCGGGCCGAAGAGGCGGCATCGAGCCTCGAAAGGACGACCGGGTCGCTGCGCCAGCAACTGCAATCCATGGCCACCACCTACCACCAAGCCGAACAGGGCATCAATTCGCTGAGCAAGGCTATCGGGCAGCGCGCCCACAAATTAAGCAGCGTCACCGAAGTCGCCCTCGGCAAGGTTGCGACCTGGGACCAAAGGGTGCGTTCCCATTCCGACGCCTTGTCCCAGATCACCGCCTCTGTGGCGCAGCGGGCCTCTCAGGTCACGCAGGCGGTGGAATATCAAACCGTCAAAATGCGCCAGGCGTCCGACGAGACCAATGCCATCCTCGAAGCCCTCCAAGAGCGCAAGCAGGAGGCCGGGCTTGCGTACTTCATGCATCAATCGAGCTTCATTAACGAACGCCTACAGTCCCTGGCCGTCGACATGAACCGGGTGCTTGAAACGCAGATTTCCGAGGACGACTGGCAACGCTTCAACAGGGGCGAAAAAGGCGTCTTCGTGCGCAAGATGCTGGGGTTCCGCGAAAAGGCGAAATTGGCTTCGATCAAGGAAAAATACCAAACCGACAGCGAATTCCGCGATTACGTATCCCGGTATTTCACCGAGTTCGAGGCCGTGCTCGACGAAGCCAAGAAGCGCGACCAGGAGGGCCTGCTCAAGGGCACCTTCTTGTCGTCGGACGTCGGCAAGGTCTATATGCTGCTGGCGCGCGCGCTCGGCCGGGACATTCAGGCACCGGACGTTTAATCTGCCGGCATGAGCGTTAAGCATCAAAAGGCCATCGTGGCCTGGCTTTTTGTCGTCGGCCTGATGGTTTTTGCGATGATCGTCTTGGGTGGCGTCACCCGGCTCACCCATTCGGGGCTGTCGATGGTCGATTGGCGGCCGGTGACTGGCTGGCTGCCGCCTTTAGACGCGGCGGAGTGGGAAAGGGTCTTCGCCCGCTACCAGGAATATCCCGAATACAAGAAACTCAACCTTGGCATGACGCTGGGGGAGTTCAAATCGATCTTTTTGTTCGAATACACCCACCGCCTGTTGGGGCGCCTCATCGGCGCCGCCTTCTTCGTGCCGATGGCGGTGTTCTGGCTCAAGGGATGGGTTGACCGGCGGCTGGGGTTGAAGCTGGTCGGGCTTTTCGTTGTCGGCGCCCTGCAGGGGATGCTGGGCTGGTACATGGTCAAGAGCGGCTTGGTTTCCCGCCCCGACGTCAGCCAGTACCGGCTGGCCGCGCACTTGTCCCTGGCCCTGGTCATCCTCGGCGCCATGGTGTGGGTGGGGCTCGGGATATTGAGTCCCGAAAGGCCCGCCGCGCCGCCGGAACGGGTACCGGGCCAGGGGCCTGAATGGGGGCCGGGACGGCTTCGATGCTGGTCCTGGGGCCTGACGGCGTTGATTTTCGTTACCGCGCTATCCGGCGCCTTCGTTGCCGGGCTCGATGCCGGATTTGTCTACAATACCTTCCCGCTCATGGACGGCGCCTGGGTTCCCGACGGCCTGTTCGAGCTGGCTCCCGGTTACCGCAACTTTTTTGAAAACATCACTACCGTGCAGTTCGACCACCGGATTTTGGCGACCACCGTCTTTGCCGCCGTGATGGTCTTTTGGTGGCGGGCCCGGAGGGCGGGATTAGCCCCCGGCCAGCGCCTGGCCTTGAACGTCCTGGCGGCGGTGGCGGTGGCCCAGGTGGCCTTGGGCATTTCGACCCTGTTGCTGGTGGTTCCGGTTCCGTTGGCGGCCCTTCATCAGGCGGGTGCGGTGGCGTTGTTCCTTGCCGCCGTCTGGTTGGCGCACGAACTGCGCCCCGGCGGTGACTGATCTTCTTCGATTCAGTTATTGTTTACCCCCTGGGTTTATGTATTTTCTCCTTTTCCGGCTGCGGGTTTCGGCGGATATATCATTTAGTCTATGATGATCCGGCAACCCGGCCCGTTTCGAGAAAGGTCCGTTTCTGGAAGGGAAGGATGAGAGTTTGAGAAGGGTTTATGGATAATGGGTGACAATTATTTCCGTTTGGTCACCCGCAGCGATTTCGACGGCCTGGTCTGTGCGGTGCTGCTTAAAGAACTGGATATGATCGACGACATCAAGTTCGCCCACCCCAAGGACATGCAGGATGGCACGATCCTGATTTCAGACACCGACATCACCACCAACCTTCCCTATGTGGAAGGGGTGCGCTTGGCCTTCGACCATCATTCCAGCGAAATTACCCGGGTCGAGGACAAGAAGGACAATTACATCAACGATCCCCAAGCGCCGTCGGCGGCGCGGGTGGTCTATGACCATTTCGGTAGCAAGGAGAAATTCCCGAATGTTTCCGATGACATGATGGAGGCCGTCGATAAGGGCGATTCGGCCCAGTTCAGCGAAGACGAAATCGTCGACGCCAAGGGGTGGGCGCTGTTGAACTATCTCATGGATTCCCGTACCGGGCTCGGCCGGTTCCGCGAATTCCGCGTTTCCAACTATAACCTGATGATGCAGCTGATCGATTTCTGCCGCGATCACACGGTCGATGATATCCTCGACCTTCCTGACGTCAAGGAGCAGATCAAGCGCTGCACCACGGCCCACGGCAACCTGGCGGTGCTCGATCTGCGCAACGAGGAAACCATCTACGCCGGCAACCGGTTCATGATCTATGCGCTGTTCCCGGACACCAACATCTCGATCCACGTTTTGTGGGGGCTGAACAAGTTGAACACCGTGTTCGCCACCGGCAAATCGATCATCAACCGCACATCGAAAACAAACATCGGCGATTTGATGCTGAAATACGGCGGCGGCGGGCACGAAAGCGCCGGCACCTGCCAGATCGAAAACGACGACGCGGAGCGCGTGCTGAGTGAATTGATCGAACAGATCACCGCCGACGGATAAGGCGCCAGTGTCGATAATAAAAAGGTGTCGACAGCAAAAAAAGGTTTCCGGCGTTAGCGGGCAAGTCCCCCTGGCGTCGGAATAGTAACGACTGATGATTTGGCGAGGTTCACCCCGGTTACTGGGTTTGGCGGTAGCCGCTTTCATGGCATTGGCGCTGCTGCCCTCCATAAGTGGTTGCAGTGCCGGACAATCGACTCTGAGCCGGGTCCTCCAGGCCCTCGGCAACGATGAAAAGCCGCTGCCGCCGGAGGCGAAAAAGCAGCTCGAGCGGTTCGAGACGGTTTACAAGGCCTATTCGACGGAACCGGACAAGACGGAACGGCTGGAATATTTCGATTTCGCCTACCGCCGGGTGCGCGCCAGTTACGTCAAGGAAATCTCCGACGCCACCCTGATCGACGCCGCGGTCAAGGGGGTGCGCGAAACCAAGGCCAAGCCCGGGACATTGCCGCCGAAGAAGCTAGTGGAAGCGGCGCTGGAATCCATGGTCGCGTCGCTGGATCCTCATTCGGCTTACCTCAACGCGGACGAGTTCCGCGAAAGCTTCGTCCAGACCAAGGGAGAATTCGGCGGCCTTGGGATAGAGATCACCATGGAGGACGGCCTGGTCAAGGTGATCGCCCCCATCGAAGGCACGCCTGCTGAACAGGCGGGCTTGAAGGCCGGCGACCTGATCACCCATGTCGACGGCGAGGCGATCAAGGGCAAGACCCTGCTGCAGGCGGTCAAGCGCATGCGGGGGCGGGCGGGAACGCAGATTTCCCTGACCATCCGCCGCGCCGGTTTCGGTGACTTCCCCATTACGCTTACCCGGGCGATCATCAAGATCAAGGCCGTGCGCTGGCGCATCGAGGGCGACATCGGCTATGTCCGCGTCGCCCGTTTCACGGAAAAGGTGGAAACCGGCATCGAGAAGGCATTCGCCGACATCCACGAAAAACTCGGGTCCCGTCTGGCCGGGGTGGTCCTCGATCTGCGCAACAATCCGGGCGGGCTTTTGGACCAATCGCTGGTCCTCTCCGACAGCTTCCTCAATGAAGGCGAAATCGTTTCCATCCGCGGCCGCAATCCAGGCCGCGACCGATCCCACAAGGCGGTCCGGGGAGACCTGGCCAAGGGCGCGCCGATGGTGGTGCTGATCAATGTCGGCTCGGCCTCGGCCTCGGAAATCGTCGCCAGCGCCCTCCAATATCACGGCCGTGCCACCCTGATGGGCGGGCAGTCCTTCGGCAAGGGGTCGGTACAGACGATCCTGCCGCTGCCGGTGGAAGGCGGGATTCGGATGACGACGGCGCTTTACTATGCGCCAAACGGCAATACCATCCAGGCCCGGGGCGTGGCGCCGGATATCTTCCTCAGCCCGTCCAAGGAAACCAAGCAGCGCCGCGAATCCGATCTTCCCGGCGCCCTTCCCGCCGTCGGCAAGGAAAAATGGAAGGCCAAAAACCGGCCCACGGTGCCCGAAGACGCGTGCCCTCCCGTCGGCGAAAAAGAAGACCGGCAACTGGGTTGCGCCTTGGCTTTACTGCATGCCGGATCGGCGAAGAACTTCCTCGCCATGATCGACGGGCGGCCGAGGATTTAGGGCTCAGCCCTTCCTGGCCATCTTTTCCAGTTTTTCCGACCGGATGGTGTTGCGGTCCAGGCACGCGTCTTTTTTGGCGTCCATGCCGAAGGCGACGGCTATCAGCTGGCTGTGGAAGACGACTGAAATCTGGTAATCCTTGCCGTACTTCTTGTAACCGCATCCTGGTACATCTCGACGTTCTGCCGGCACAGCGGGCACGGCGTGGCGATAACCTCAGCGGCGGATTTTTTTGCCACCTCGAGGATGGTTTGGCTTTCGGGACCTTGGTTCGACACCTTTCCCAGCTTCATGATTGGCAGTAATCTTGGCGGTCTTGGCTTGTTTGTCGGGGGGAGTGAACCACAATAAGGTTGGTAGAACGTCGTTATCACCCAGCGTCGAAACAATAAGGACCAGAAGAGAGGTACCATGTCGACACTCATATCCCCGCACGGCGGTGATGAGCTGAAACCGTTGATCCATCTACAGGCCGAGCGCCCGGACGAGTTCAAGCGCGCCGAAGGTTTAAAAAAAATTCCGATGACAAGCCGCGAGACCTCGGACGTGATTATGATGGCCATGGGAGCCTATACGCCGCTTTCCGGCTTCATGGGCGAGGCCGACTGGCGAGGGTGCTGCGAGGAAATGAAATTGTCGGACGGTTTGTTCTGGCCGATCCCGGTGACCCTTTCGGCGGCCAAGGAACTGGCCGACGGCATCGACATCGAGGAAGAGGTGGCGCTGGTCGACGGCGACAGCGGCGAGATCATGGCGGTGATGAAGGTGCTTGAAAAATACGCCATAGATAAAAAATCCGAATGCAATCACGTTTACCGCACCACCGACCCCGGGCACCCGGGGGTGCGGAAAGTCCTCGACCAGGGCGAAATCAACCTGGGCGGGCGGGTAATAGCGCTCAGCGAGGGCGAATATCCGGAGAAATATCCCGATCTGTTCCTGCGCCCGGCTCAATCCCGGGCCCTGTTCGCCGACAAGGACTGGTCGCGGGTGGCCGCTTTCCAGACCCGCAACCCCATGCACCGCAGCCACGAACACCTGGCCAAGATCGCCATCGAGGTCACCGACGGGGTGTTCATCCATCAGGTGCTGGGCAAACTGAAGGACGGCGACATCCCGGCCGAAGTACGGACCAAGGCGATCCAGGCGATGATCGACAACTACTTCGTCGAAGGCACCATCATCCAGGCCGGATACCCCATCGAAATGCGCTATGCCGGCCCCCGCGAGGCTTTGTTCCACGCCCTGATCCGTCAGAACTTCGGCTGTTCGCACCTGATCGTCGGGCGCGACCACGCGGGCGTCGGCGACTATTACGGGCCGTTCGACGCCCAGCATGTCTTCGACACCCTTTGGGACGGGGCGCTGATCACCCAGCCGCTGAAGATCGGCGTCACTTTTTTCTGCGAAAAGTGTGACGGCATGGCGACGGCCAAGACTTGTCCCCACGATTCCGAGCACCACATCAGTATTTCCGGTACCAGGCAGCGCGAGATGCTTTCCAAGGGTGAGGACATTCCCGTTGAATTCAGCCGCCCCGAAGTGGTGAGGATTCTGTATGAGTTTTACGCCAGCCTCGACTGACTGAATTCGGTAAATAGTTTTACATCCACATCGGGTACTGGTCGTTTCGCTTATCGAGAAATCGCCCCGGAACCGGCCAAGCGGGTCTCGCTGGCGAAGCCCCAATCGCCCTCGAACCGGTGCACCTGGTAGACCGGCCGCCCAGCCATCGTTGGTGCATAGTGACCCTTGCGCAGGTCGACGGCGACGCTGGGAACGGTGCTGGCGGCAACGCCCCCCACCGTCGCCGTCCATGGACGGTGCATGTGGCCGGTGAAGATGCGGACCACCTGCGGGTGCCGCGAGACCACCGCCGCCAGGTCGCTCCCCGCTCGGCGGCGCTGGTAGGCAAACGGGTCGGGAGCAGTCGGCACGTCGAAGGGCGGGTGATGCATGAACAGTGCCGTCGGCTGCGCCGGCGCTTCGGCCAAGGTGGCGTCGAGCGCTGCTAGGCGGTCGTGGCAAAGATCTCCCTTGGCGCTGCCGTCGGCGGCGAGGGAGTCCACGGCGACCAGCCTTACCGGATGCTCCTCGACTGCATAGTGGACGAAAGCGCAATCGGGCATCATGTACCCGTCGCCGGCGAAGGCCCGCACCATTCCCTCGCGGCCGTCGCGGTTGCCGGGGATGACGTAGAGGGGCGCCTCCAGCGCTGCAAGGAGCGATCGGGCATGGGCAAATTCCGCCGCTTGGCCGTGCTGGGTCATATCGCCGGTGTGTATGACGGCGTCGGGCATGGGGTCGAGGCCGTTGATGTCGGCGATGCACTCGCGAAGGTTCTCCGCCCGCGCGCGGAACACCGGGTCCGCCGCGTTGGCGGCCGCGAGGTGGGTGTCGGTGATCTGAGCGATGATCATGGTCCCGGAAGCCGCCTTCCTGCTCGTTCGTCTGACGCCGACAGGGTCACCGGGATCGGCCAGAAGACGCCGCCCCGGGTCCGCGTCTCGAGGCAGACGCCGTTCCAATCGGCCTTGCCCATGAAGCCGTCCAGGGGCACCTTCTTCAGGACCGCCGCGCGCTGGGCCTCCTCGGCGAGTCCGGCCTCGGGCACCATCAGGGGCTTCTCATTACATCAAAGGGTGCTTCGGTGGACTCCGTTTAGTCTATGATGTGATACACGGGAGCCTTCTCCATAGCCCACTCGCCGGTATTCCGGTCGTATTGCGACAGGGTGAAGCAATGCCAATTGTCGTCATCGAGCTTCATATGATCGCCCCGATAGTAATACCCCGGCCACCGCGTTTCCTCGCGGAACAAGGTGTGATGGGTGACGGAGATTGAAGCGGTGAGCCGATGATCTAGTTCCCAGGTCCGCTGCAACTGGTGCAGGTCCTCAGCCCCGATGTGATTCATATCTTCCTTAAGCATGCCCAAAAGTTCGAGGCCGCGCTTAAGCCCCCATTCGTTGGTCATGTAGTTGGTGCTGGTGCCGCCGACGTATTCGTCCATGATCTTCTCGAGACGTTGCAGACCATGAATCGGCAGCAGATAGCTCGGCGATACGGTCCCGGCGACGATCTCGTTGCGGCCGACCTTGTAGTTCTCCATAGGTTGGAAGATGACCTTTTCGAAATCTTGGTACTCCTGCTCGCTGATCTGAGGCTGATCGGTCCCCAAATCGTTGACGTAGTTGACCGCCGCCTTTGCCGCGATCCGGCCTTCCGTGAACGATCCAGACGAGAACTTGTGGGCGGTGCCGCCGATGGTGTCGCCGGCGCCAAACAGACCGTCCACGGTCATCATCCGGTTGTAACCCCACTGGTAGTCCGCCGGCGCGTAGTCCTCCGGACCGCTCGCCCAAGCGCCTGAACACGTGGCGTGGGAGCCCATGACGTAAGGCTCGGACGTGGTCAGCTCGGGATTAATCTCCTTGGGATCGATGTTCTGCGACGCCCAGACGACCGCCTGCCCGATCGTCATGCCGAGGAAGTTCTCCCAGCCAACTGTTTCCTTGTGTGGATCCTGGAAAGCCTCCTTCGTCACCATGCGGATAGGCCCGCGGCCGGCTGCGACCTCCTTAAGAATGGCGTGGTTTCGCAAGCACGTCGGCACCGGGTGGCGGTCAATGTAATCGCCCACCAGTGCCTTGGTATCTTCGTACCAGGTGGACTCGTACTCTTCGCCATTGACATTTTCGGTGTACGTCTTGAGATGCAGGAAGTAGGCGCCGACCGGACCATAGCCGTCCTTGAAACGGGTGAGGACGATCCGGTTCTCCATCTGCGTCATTTTGGCGCCGACTTCAATCGGCAACGCATACGCCGACGCGCTGCTCCATGGCGCATACCAGGTCCGACCCATGCCCTCGCCCACGGCGCGGGGTTTGAAGATGTGCGACGCGCCACCGGCACCAACGATGACGGCCTTTGCACGGAAGACGTAAAAATCGCCGGTTCGGACGTTGAAACCGACGGCCCCGGAGACCCGGTTGGTCTTCGTCGTGTCCATCAGTAAGTGGGTCACCATGATCCGGTTGTAGACTTCGGTGGCGGCCTTGCGAGCGGCCTCGGCCATTATCGGCTTATAGCTCTCGCCGTGGATCATGATCTGCCATTTGCCCTCGCGCAGATAGCGTCCGGTTTCCGGGTCCTTCATGATCGGAAGGCCCCACTCTTCGAACTTGTGCACCGTGGAGTCGACATGCCGGGCGATGTCGTAGCCCAGATCTTCACGCACCAGACCCATAAGATCGTTCCGTGCGTAGCGGACATGGTCCTCGGGTTGATTTTCATCCCACTGCATGCCCATGTAGCAGTTGATCGCATACAGGCCTTGTGCAACGGCGCCGCTGCGCTCGATGTTCGCCTTCTCGACGCAGACAATTTTTAGGTCACGCCCCCAGTACCTAGATTCATAGGTTGCCCCGCAGCCGGCCATACCCCCGCCGATGACGAGGATGTCCGAATCCACATGGACCGTTTTCCTACCTGAAAACAGGCCCATTAAACTATTCCCTGCTTGAGCTGATCCGGCGTTAGGGCGGGCAGCGCCTTGATGTTGAGTGCTTCCGGTTCGTGCGCGAGTTCCTGGGATTTGAACGCATCCTGGCTGGGCGCTTCGTACTCGGCCGGACCTTTAATCGATCCCCATGGCGTGGTCCTTATCGGGGAAACGAAGTTCTTCTCGCGACCGTCCCGAAACTTGAGCTTCCATGAAATGGTTCCCTTGTCCTCTTCCCTGAGCACCCGGACACTGTGGCCCAGGGGAGAGAAGTCGGCGTAGCCACGGACGTCTATCGCATTCTGCGGACACGCTTTCACACACGCGTAGCATTCCCAGCACATATTGGGCTCGATGTTGTAGGCGCGGCGGTAGGTTTTATCGATGTGCATGATGTCGGACGGGCAGATATCCACGCAATGTCCGCAGCCGTCGCAACGCGTCATATAAACAAATGTCGGCATGATTTTACGTTATCTCCTGTATCGAAGACCAAGGATGGGCTGATTAATAATTTTGCGGCTGTCGGCGGTTGCTGCCATATATTTCGGGGCTGTCGGCGGGGGCCGGCAGGTTGCTCGAACCGTTCGCCTCCTCCACCCTTTTCTGGAAGGCCGCTGCGGGCTTGAAGAACATATGAGAGAACTTGGACCACGGAATTGATCCAAATAACACCGTCGTGGCGAGGAAATACAGAGCCAGGAACACGTTTGCCAACGCGGTGTTGCCCGTCGCCTGCACATACGCCCATAACAGGCCCACCGTCACGCTCACCACAAGCGATACGATGAACAGGTCGGCGCGCATCAGGCGGAATGGTGAATTTCCCTCGGCGGTGACGTCGACCCGGATAAAGAACCAGAACCAGTAGCCGCCGAGGCAAACCATCAGGGCCCCGATGGTCCACAGCGTCGGTAGAATGGCGGGCGCAGGGGTGGCGGGCGTCGGGTATGCGAACACCATGATAACGGTCGTGACGACATAAGCCACGAAACCGTACATTGTCAGGAGGTGGGCAGTTCTGCGCTGTGCGTTGCAGAATTCGCCGGACGCCAGACCCTCTACCGCGGCGGTCCGGATCGCCAGGGACACCATTTCCCCGCCGCCGATCTGCCGCGTCCCTTTATTCTTTGCATTCCGCCAATTGTCAAAGAAGTACTTGGCGCTCTTCTTATGCATGATGTCGAACAGCGTGCCACCCACGACCATGAGTATCATGATGACGACATACGTCTGCATGACGATGGGCGGTATGAACGCCGAAAGCTCGGCGAAGGGATTGCTGGTGAACATTCAATTACCCCAATGTTAGCCAGTTATTATCAACGCGAAATATCGATGGCATGGCTGCTCCGAAAAATTCCGCCCTCGCCCACCGCATGCCGCCGCGGACGACAGGTCCGGTTCCTAGTTGAAACCCTTGCCACTCGACGCGTCGAGTTTCATTATATCCATGGGACAGATGTACATGCAGGCCGGGCGCTGCAGCGTCCTGCAACCGTGACATTTTTCCGGATTTACGTATGTTGGCGTGGCCTCCCCATCTTTTTTTATACGGTTCTCTGTGCGGCACGCCCGGGATGGTGCCTTGCGGCCATGCCCATGAATACCATCAGTTCGAGTCAAGGGCTATAGGCATTTCCCGGTCCCCCCAGTTAACGTGACAATGCCCTTGCAGAGCCACCCGGCCACCACAAACCTAACAGGTCAAGGCTGAAAACGCCCGGGTGTTTTTTCACTGCGATCTAAAAATCAGTCACTCAAGACGCCCGCTGCCTTGGCGGTATGGGTTGCAAGTGCATCCATCAAGGTTGGTGACAGGCAATCATAGGGCTCCAGACCCAGTTCGCTCAGCCTTGCTCTGATGCCATCCATCTCGTCCGGGCTGACTCCCGATTCAATGACCGAGGAAACGAATGCGGCGAATTCGGGTACCGCCCAGCCGCTTTCCTTGGATAGTTCGGTATGAATGAAATCAAGGCCGTGGAACGGGTGATTTTCGTTTTCGATACGGCCATACATATGAACGCCGCACCCCGTGCAGGCGTGTCTCTGAATAGTCGCGGAGGCGTCGACGATCTCAAGTTTGTCTTCGTAGGCGGTTACGCTAAGGTTGTCTCGCGACACGACCGCGACCAGCGAGAACGATGCGCCTTCAGGCTTCCAGCACTTCGTGCAGCCGCAGGCATGATTGTTGCACAATCCCCCTCAATCTTAACCTCCACGGGTTTTTGATCGCCTTTGCAGACAAGCGTCCCGCCGGAAAATCCTCTGTCCCCGGTTTCACACCCTCATCCACAGCAGGGTGAATCGATATCGCGCTAGCCATTTCCGTCATCCTCCCTTTTGATCTTAACCAGTATTCTTAAATCCATATTTCCCAGTTTCCACTGGGTTCAGTTGTGATATTAGCCAAAATCATCTGTCTACACATCGTTATTTCCGGCCCTCGATGGCAAGTGCTACCGACGAAACGGGTCTCGCCATTCCGGCTGGGCCGATGCGACTAACATCTTAAGGAGGAGGGCATGGGCGGCGTCTACTTAGAAGGAGTCAGCGACGGCCGGCGTCAGGGATGGCTTCTCTTCAGGACAAGGGGAAGACTTCCGCTACTGTCTCCGGGTTGTTGGCGCCGGCGCCCAGGCGCCGGTAAACGAAGGGGCGGGGTCTGGCCTGATGCCGCACGTCCGTCTCCAGATCAGCGAGCATTTCCCGAACCGAAAGGGGGTATAGACCGTATTTGCACGAAGAACCGAAAGGAGGAAGGCTCCTCTTGGATCAAGACCAGGGGCGTATAAGTGATTGATAATTCTGAACACGTAATAAAAACAATAGATTTTACAAATTATAATAAGCAACTGAGTATGGAACCCCGATAATACAGGGAAAAACCTTCAGTAAGCCTTTACAATCCGCACACATATATAAAACAACGCGTTAGCCATTGTATAAAACAACGCGTGAGCCATTGTCATAATTCAAATCTGCGGCGGAAGAACGTTCAGGCGTCCCAGAATTTTTACGAGCTAGGCAGGCATAGCTGGCATCGGCGCGTGAGTTTGAAGAATATAACCTTGGGTGGGAACAAAAATGGAAAGCGACATCGAAATCGCAAGAAGTGCCAATCTCAGGCTGATACAGGATGTAGCCTTGGAAAAACTCGGAATCTCCGCGGATCATCTTGAAATTTATGGCCGGCACAAGGCGAAGGTTCGCCTGAATTATCTTAAATCACTTGAACAGAACGATCCCGGAAAATTAATTCTGGTGACGGCCATTACCCCGACGCCTGCCGGCGAAGGAAAAACGACGACCACCGTGGGATTGGGTGACGCCCTCAACCGGATTGGCCGGCGCGCGATGATTTGCGTTCGCGAACCAAGCCTAGGTCCTTGTTTTGGAATGAAGGGGGGGGCCGCGGGAGGTGGGTTTGCCCAGGTTGTTCCGATGGAGGATATCAATCTCCACTTTACTGGCGATATGCATGCCATTGGGTCGGCGAATAATCTCCTCGCAGCCATGATCGACAACCATATTTACTGGGGAAACCACCTCGACATTGACCTACGACGGGTTACATGGCGGCGTGCGGTGGATATGAACGACCGGTCGCTACGCGGCGTTATCTCTTCCGTCGGCGGCGTTGGAAATGGGTATCCACGCGAAGCCGGTTTCGACATCACCGTGGCGTCGGAAGTGATGGCCATCCTTTGCTTGTCCGACTCGGTTGAGGACCTCCAGCGGCGCTTAAACCAAATTGTTATTGGTTATACGCGTGACCGCAAACCGGTCTGCGCCGGGGATATCGAAGCGAGCGGAGCCATGACCGTGTTGCTGGGTGACGCGTTGATGCCGAACCTCGTCCAAACGCTGGAAAACAATCCCGCCTTCGTCCACGGAGGCCCCTTTGCCAATATTGCCCATGGGTGCAACTCGGTCATAGCCACCAAGGCCGCCCTCAATCTCTCGGATTATGTTGTGACGGAGGCTGGTTTCGGTGCCGATCTCGGGGCCGAAAAATTTTTCAATATAAAGTGCCGGAAGGCCGGCCTAACGCCTGCCATAGCCGTAATCGTCGCCACCGTTCGCGCCCTCAAGATGCACGGCGGTGTCGCCAAGGAGGCCCTCTGCAAGGAAAACACGAAAGCTGTCATCGTTGGTTGCGGCAACCTTCACCGACACATCGAAAATGTTCAGGGGTACGGCATCCCTGTCGTTGTCGCGATCAATCGATTTTCCTCCGATTCGGAAAGCGAGATTGATGCCATTCTCTCGGCTTGTGCCGAAAACGGCGTCGAGGGCATTGAGGCCAACCATTGGGCTGACGGAGGCGCGGGAGCCCAGGCTTTGGCTGAAACGGTCGTCAAGGTCCTTGAAAATGAACCCTCGCGGTTCAAGATGCTATACGAGGATTCGGTGTCGCTTTGGGAAAAGACACGGACCATCGCCAGGCGAACCTACCGTGCCGACGACATCATTGCGGATAAAAAAATTCGCGACAGATTCAAGCAACTTGAGGACGAGGGATATGGTCTTTTTCCCATTTGCATGGCCAAAACCCAATACAGCTTTTCCACCGATCCCAACCTAAAAAACGCCCCAACTGGTTTTAGCGTGCCTGTTCGCGAGGTTCGCCTGTCGGGTGGGGCCGAGTTCGTGGTTGTGGTTTGCGGTGATGTAATGACCATGCCTGGGTTGCCTCGCGTCCCTGCGGCGAATGCTATCCGGTTTGACGAGCAGGGGAAGATCGTGGGATTGTTTTGAGGAAAGATTTAAATGTCAAAAGATAGCGCCGTGCCTGCTATGGCCATTACATCGACATCGGAACAACCGTTGCCGGCCATAGACCATGAAAATAGCCGTATCGGTGATCGATGGCAGCGGGTGTAGATCGAGGGGCTTGTCCTTGATTGCTGCATCGGCATCCACGACCATGAAAAACACCATCCTCAACGGATCAGGATCGACATAGAGCTTGTCCGACGAGAACTGGAAAACCCTACCGAGGACGTTTACGGGCGGGTTATGTGCTACGAAACGGTAATCGAAAAAGTCCGCGCCATAGCGATGGAAGGGCATATCAAGCTGATCGAAACGCTCGCCGAGCGCATCGCTGATACCTGCCATTTCGACTATCCCGATGTCACCGCCCTGAACGTGAAAGTGAGCAAGATCGACGTATTTTCAGGCGTCGCGAAGGTCAGCGTCCAGTTGGAGCGGAATTTCGAGCGAGAAGCCAATTGATACCATGCGGGCCGGTTGACGATGAAACGGTCCTAGGTAATGAGAGTAATGACATGCGAGAGAGTGAACCCACAGGCTCAACTTCAACAACAACAGAATGTGATAAACAGGATTTTGGCAGCATGATCAGGAACAGGAATACACCTTAACTTCGCTACCAAATTGTCCAACAATGATTCCAGGGGGGTCGAAAAAAAAAGCCTTTTCATAACCGAAAATCAATTGTTGCTCACTGTTGCCGGTATCGCGGGTGCCGATGGCATCGGCTGGGGTCAGTTCACTCAACCCCTCGAAACTGTCGATAAGATGGAAATCCTTGCCGCGAAATTCAAGATCGTGGAGGCGATGAATCTGCGCCATCAGCAGTGCCGAGAACCCCTTAAAAAGGCCGCATTCGACGCGTGCACCTTCTAAATCCAAGGAATAGTTAAATATTGGGCAAGGTTGAGGGCGCGGAACGCCCGGCTCAAGAGCTTCCAACGACCAACCGTTGTCCCGGACTAATCCATGCAGTCCGAAAACAGATCGATAAATGGCTTATCCTTGATGGTGATATTCTTAAATAGAATCTGGAAATTTTCTTCTATCGGCGCATTCTCGTGAACGACACCTATTAATTCTTGGAATTTGAGCTGATCAATCAACATTCATCAAACTGCCTTCATATCCATAGCGGTCACGCCAAAAAAAACACGCCGGAGGATCAGGGCATCTCTCGTGCATTTGGTGGTCAATTTCTGAGGCAGTTATTCTAGCATCAGTACAGCCGATGAAGAAACAAGCTCACGCCCATGCAGGGAGTAAGCACCCCAGTGATCGAGGTTTCGTTAAATCCAAGGCTTAATTGCAAAAACCTAACCCATGTCCGCTAAGGGTCATAAGCAGACATAAACGCCAGTGCTGAAAAAGGTCCGCTTTCGGGGGTAAAGTGGACCTAAATCACCGTCCAGCCAAAGGTCCGCTAATAGCCATAAGCGGACATAAACACGATCGTTAGAATTCCGCAGTTTTCTGAAAATCGGATGTACGGAAAATAGTTCTATTCTGTATGGTTCGGGCGACTGACGGGCTATTTGCTGCCTGTCAGAGACGGAAAAATGAATGGTTTCGCCGTCTCGAAGGCGTGACAGGCTCGTAATACCAAGTCGTCGGAATAGAGAGGCCCGATAACTTGAAGCCCGACGGGAAGGCCCTCGGAAGTAAACCCGCAGGGGACTGTCGCCGCCGGCTGTCCCGTCATGTTGAAGGGATAGGAGAACGGTGCCCATTCGGTCCACCGTTTCTGCCTCTTGGGGTCTGGCACATCTTGGCCGACTGCGAATGCCGTGATCGGTACCGTCGGGGTAACCAACAGGTCGTAGGTCTGGTGGAACCGGTTCATCAGAAGGCCGAGGGCCTCCCGCGCTCTGGTGGCCGCCATGTAGTCCATGATCCCGACCTTTTCCCCTTCCGCCGCCACCTCCACCAGGCCGGGGTCCATTTGTTTCTTTTGGTCGTCAGTGAACCGACTCACCGAAAGGGATATCCCGGGGAACCCCAGAGTCTCGAATGTCTTTCGGGTGTCGTCGAAACCGGGCGATGCCTCCTCTATCGTCGCACCGAGGTCCGAGAAGACCTTGAGTGCATCGGCGACGACGGGGGCTGTTTCCGGATCGACATCGGCGTAGCCCAGATCCGGGCTGAATGCGATCCGGAGTCCCGCAACCCCATCCCCGATCCTGTCGCGATAATCGCGGTCGTCATAGGGCAACGCATAGCAATCCCTCGTATCCGGTTTGGAAATGACAGTCAGCATCAACGCGGCATCCGCGACCGTTCTGGTGATCGGGCCGACGTGGGCCATGGATCCGAAGGCGCCGGCGGGATACTGGGGAACCCGTCCGAAAGTGGGCTTCAATCCGAAAACGCCTGTGAAACTGCAGGGCACGCGGATCGAGCCACCCCCGTCCGTCCCGAGGGCCAGCGGTCCCATGCCCGTGGCCACCGCGACCGCTGCACCGCCGCAACTGCCGCCGGGAGTGAGCTCGGGGTTCCATGGGTTGCGGGTGATCCCGGTGAGGGGACTGTCAGTCACCGTCTTCCAATGGAATTCCGAGGTATTGGTTTTGCCGACGAAGACGGCGCCATATTCCCGCAAGCGGGCGACGGGGGGCGCATCTTCGTCCCAAGGCTGATCGGATGATGTCAGTTTCGACCCCCAAAGCGTGGACCAGCCCTTGGTTAAAAGTACATCCTTGACGGAAACCGGGATGCCGTCTACGAGCCCCAGGGGTTCACCCTTGAACCAACGGCGTTCCGATTGCTTGGCGTCTTCGAGGGTCCCAACCTCGTCAATGAGGCGAAAGACGTTTACATCGTCATTTAGGTCGGCAATACGCGCGAGCACGTCCTTGGCGGCCTCCAAGGGCGAAGCCTTCTTACCGCGAAACAACCTCAGCAGTTCACCGGCTGACAAATCTGCGAGATTTCCGGACATTATCCTCGCTTTCCGGGCAAGACCCCAAGGCTCTATGATTAAAAACTAGGAAGGTGACGAAACAGGCGTGGCCACGATTTTCAGACGCCTTGAAAACCTTAAATACGCCAGCACAAAGAATGCAATCAAGGCGACCTGTATGAATGGGGAAACTTCGGCAATTTGGGTGGCCGTGACGCTGCTTATCCCGGCGAGCGCAAGAATTCCGCCGGTCAGCCCCGAGCCGCAGCACCCAAGGATGCCGGTGCCGCTGGCGGCTAGGGTGGCGACAAGCCCGGACCCGGCCGCTGCCGCCGAACCGCCGACTGATTTTAGTTTACAAACCTTCCTGAGTGAAAACTGGGCGTCCAGGGTCAGCCCCATGATGACTCCGAGTGCGACGGAAAGCAGAAGCTGTCCTACACTGAGAGAGAACATGTTCGACAGCAGTAGCCCACTTGTCACGTTTACGGAAATAATCGGCGCGTCGAAAACGGCGTGTAGATCGCCGGAACCAAACGCGTCGAGCATTTCCTCATAGGGAATATAATAACTCGGATTAAAGAGCCCAAACTGCCGGTAGGCCAGGAGGGCAAACATGATCAGCGGCAAGACCAGTACTGCGGCCACCATTGAAAGTATCCATAAGACTCTGGTCGGTATGGGCCGGGCCTGGACCACGTCATCCCCCGATTTTCCAAAAGCAACAGACATCAGCCCGTAATCTCCAGGATACTCGATGGTTTGGGGTCTTCGGGGTAACTTTCCCGCGAGGCGCCGGTTTCCCGGGAGATGTCTTCTGCCGCAAACATGACGGGCCTGTTTTCAGAGCGGTCCACGGTCAGCTTGAAAATATCGAAGCGATTGTAAGAACCGACCACGTCGTGGAACTGCTTAGGTTCCACGCAGGCATCCAGGTCGATGTCGGCATAGAGGATGCCTTCGGAGTCGCTGATCACGTCGCCGACGGTTTCGGCGTCGGGGCCGATGACCATGGAAACGCCGCGGGGGCTGTTGTCGAGAATACGCCCTGCGTCCTTGTCGAGGTCCGCCAGCGCGTCCAGCATGGGTTTGTCCATAAACCCGGAAGCGACGATATTGAAGCACTTGGCCTCGAAAGAGTGGGCGCCGGCTCGAACGCGAATGGCGGCGGCGAGGTCGTAATTACCCCCTTCTTTGGGGTCCTTGGTGGGCCAGGACGGTGGATAGGTGGAAATATGGACCTGTTCACCCTGCGCCATCAGCGTAAACCGCGCCAGGGGATTGGTATTCTCGCCGCAAATAAGGGCGCCGATCCTACCCAAGGGCGTCTCCGAAACCCGAAGCCCGGCGCCATCTCCGTTCGCCCAAATCAGTTTTTCGAAAAACGTCGGCACCAGCTTGCGGTGATGGTTGAGAATGGAGCCGTCTTCGCCAATAAGCAGGTTGGCGTTCCATATGCATCCGACGCTGGCTTCCGTGCCCTCGTTGATGCCGATGGAGACGAATATGCCGGAATTGCGGGCGCTGGCGGAAATCCTCGCCACCTCAGGCCCTGGAACGCGGACGGCATTGGCCGCCAGCCGCTTAAACAGGTCGTGGTTGTGGATCGGCGCGCGAAGCGCCGACCAAACAGGGAAGGCCGGGATATAGGCCTCGGGAAACGCCACAAGCCGGGCCCCGTTTCGGGCCGCCTCCTCGATCACCGAGCAAGCCTTTTCGACGGTGGCTTCCAGATCGAGAAAAACCGGCGCGACGTGTGCTGCCGCTACTGTGTAGGCGGGATAGGTGCCCATGTCTTTCCCTTCCGCCGCCATGTTCTGAAACCAAAAGCGCCACCGGGGCGGCGGAACCCGCCGCCCCGGAGCGCCGCCAATCTAGAACGACTCTTTCGTGAAGTCGTAGCGGGGTGGGAACCGGCTTTCCACGTCAGCGGCCGGTATGTTGTGCTGAACGTGAATCTCGCCGTTCTGCACCTTGCTCATGTAGAAGTTGATCACCGCCTTGTGGTCCTTCGCCCGCATGACCTTGTCGCCCTGCGGGTGTTCGAAGGATTCCTTGACCGCCAAACCTTCGAGGGCCTGGATGAAGTCCGGCGTGTCTTTCTTCGACTTCCAGCCGCTCTTTTCGATCGCCTTCTGGATGAAGAAGATGCCTTCCCACACGGCCCAGTAATGGCTGCCAGCGATAATTTTTTTGGAGCCGTCTTCTTTGCCGTCTACCGGATCGACCCGCATCAGGTCACGGACTTTGCGATTATGGGGCGTGTCTTTGTACTTGAGCATGCGCGGATGGTACTCAAGCATGTAAATGCCCTCGGACGCGCCGCCCATGTCCTTCGGCGAAATCGCTTCGTGGGTGCAAATCACGGAATACCGTTTCATGCGCTTATCCAGCCCTAAGGACTTGCTCTGCGTGTAGTAGGCCACCGACTGCGAACCGAAGAAAATCGAGTAGAGTTCGTCTGTCCCCTTGGCGACCTTGGTTAGATAGGGCAGGAAGTCCTTGGCGTCGAGCGGCACCGCAATGGGCTTGCCAACGCTCGCGCCAAGCTTATCCAGGACTGCCTTGTGCTCATTGAAGTGGCTCCAGCCCCAACCGTAATCGGCAAAGATGAATCCCCAGTTCTTGCCCAGGTTATTCATCGCCCAGGCCGCTCCGGCCGCAGCTTGCGAGTAGGTATCGCTGTTGACCCGGAACACGTAACGGTTGCCCTTGGCGCCGGTCATTACCGCCGCCATGCCTTGCGGGATGTAAATCGTCTTCAGTTCTTTGGCGATTGGCACCGTCGCCAGGTTGATGCCGGAGTGCACCGAACCGATGACGAAGTCGGCCTTGGAACGTTGCACCAAGGAGCGGAACTTGCGCGCCCCCGTGGGCGCGTTGGTTTCCGTGTCCTCGACCACGTACTTGACCGGCCGCCCGGCGATGCCGTTGTTGTCGTTAAGATAATCAACCGCCGCCTTTGCCGCCTTGTCGTGCCAATAGCCCCATGACGAAATCCCGCCCGTGAGGTCGCACTGGTGGCCGATGATGATGGGCTCGCCTGTGGTCTTGGCGAACAGGTTCTTCGTCAACGTCAGGTTCAAGCCTTGCCCGAGGGCCGTTCCTGCCAAAACCATTTTCATAAAACTTCGTCGTGATGTCGTCATCGTCGACTCCTCCCTTAATCTATTCTCATAAGTTTATTGAAATAATTCGGTTAACTGCTCTCGATAGCAACTCCCAAGTAACGATGGGCAATGTCGGGATTTTCCCGAAGGTCGTGTGAACTTCCTTCGTAACATATTACACCCTTTTCCATAATATAGATACGGGTGCACACCGCTAGAGCCATAACAAAATTCTGTTCGACAAGAAGAACCGAAATCCCGCTCGCGTTTACGGCGCGGATTTTATTACGCAGTGTGGCTACCAACTTGGGCATGATCCCTTCGGTAGGTTCGTCCATGAGTAGCATCTTCGACTTCATGACCAGACAGCGGGCAATGGCTAGCATTTGCTGTTCTCCACCGGACAGGGTTCCCCCGGCCTGGGTCGTGCGTTCCTTGAGGATAGGAAATTGTTGGTAGATTTCGTCAAGTTCGTCCTCCGTCGGCGGACGGTTAAGCCCGATGCAGAGATTTTCAAATACCGTCAGGTTGGAAAATATCCGCCGCCCCTGCGGCACATAACCGAGGCCCAGCCGGGGAATCAAATGCGGCTCAATCTGATCGGTCCGGGTATCTCCAAAAGTGACCGCACCACTACTGGGCGGGGTCAGCCCCATGATGCTCCTGAGCGTCGTCGTCTTACCAACGCCGTTACGGCCCAAAAGGGCCACGGACTCGCCGTCCCCGACCTTGAGGTCCACCCCTTGCAGGACGTGGCTTTTGCCGTAGTGCGTGTTCAACCCCTCGAGTTTAAGCACTGAGTTCTTCCTCGTCCTCCTCCCCGGGTGTGCCCAGGTACGCTTCCTGGACACTGGGGTCATTGGAAACAGCCTCTGGAGACCCCTGGCAAATAATCGCGCCTTGGTTCATGACCGTAATGACATCGGCGGCGCCGAAAACCACTTCCATGTCATGTTCGATGAGAATCACGTCGAGGCGCGTCGAGAGGCCGCGGATGATTTCCACGGTATGCTTGGTTTCGCTGGGACTCATGCCGGAAATGGGCTCGTCCAACAGCAAAAGTTTGGGTTGGGTGGCCAAGGCAATAGAGATCTCAAGGAGCGCAACGTCGCCATAGGAAAGGTTGCCGGCGAGTTCTTTGGCAAAATCAGAGAGCCCCATATCCTTGAGGATGGCCTCGACGTTGGCGGCGACATCGGTGTAGCTGCCTGCGGATTTGAAGGGATTCAGGAACCGGGACTGGCCCATGACGGCAATCCAGACATTGTCGTAAACGCTAAGGCCGGTGAAGACACTTTTGATCTGGAGCGTGCGAGCGATTCCAAGGCGGCTGATCTCGTGGGGTTTGCGGCCGATGATGTTCTCGCCGTTGAAAATCACGCTTCCCGAGTTCGCCCGCAAGAACCCCGAGATCAAATTAAAAAAGGTCGTCTTGCCAGCACCATTGGGCCCGATGACGGCGTGGAGGCCGCCTCCCGGAAGGGTGAAATGGACGTTATCGACAGCGGTCAATCCGCCGAACGTCTTGGTCAGACCCTCCACCTGAAGCACGGGTGTGTTCATGATTCAGGCCCTTCCTTGGCAACGGCCTCACCGACAGTGGGGACAGAATTCGCGGCTTCGCGCTCTCTTTTAAAGATGCGGTCCAAAGCCGATTTCAAGAGGCCCATGATGCCTTGCGGCGCATAGGTGACGAACAGAATGACAATGACGCCGACCACTAGGAGGTAGTGCTCCCAGTAAAGGGACAATTCCTCGCGGACGATAATCAGAAAGGCGGCGCCCAGGACAGGACCGAACAACGTTCCCGCCCCGCCGACGATCATCCAGACGACGCCTTCTCCGGATACCGTCCAAAACAGAAAGTGGGCCGAAGCGGAACGCGAAAAGAGCGCAAACAGAACGCCCGAGACGCCGGCGAAAAATCCGGCGAAGACGAACGAGACAAGGCGGATCATGTAGGGGTTGTAGCCGACCAGGCCAGCCCTGGAGGCGTTTTCCCTGACGGCGATGAAGGCGAAACCGAGGGGGCTTTTCAAGAGCATGTGCATGAGCGCGAAACATCCGGCGACGACGGCCAGGATAAAATAGTACTGGAAGGTCAAATCCAGCAGGCTGACCTCGAAACCGCCGGCCTTGAAAACCGGCGGCAAGGTGAACGGCAAGCCGTCATCGCCGCCGGTGACGTCGTACCAGCCCACGGTGATGAAGAAAAAGATCAGCGAGAAAACGACGGTAATGATCGCAAAATAGTGCCACGTCAGGCGCGCCGCGAAGATTCCGGTGATGAAGGCGGTCACGGTGGCGACGGCAATACCCACCAAGACCGCCGGCCAAAACGAAAAGCCGAAGATGTCGATGGAAAGCGCGACGCCGTAGGCGCCCATGCCGAAATAAACCGCCTGGCCGAACGACAACAAACCCGTATAACCAAACAGCAGGTTGGCGCTGGCCGCGAAAAGCCCCCAGATCATGATCTCGGCGACAATGCTGACCCAGAAATCGTTTGCCACCAGGGGAATCGTGATGGGCGCCGTCAGGAAGAACAAAGCGCCGATCAGGCCAAGGATTTGCAGCGGTTCAAGGTTTTGTAACGTTTTCATGTTGGCCCAATTCCCGAATGCCGCGCAGGATCAATCCCCACAGGCCCTCCGGCGCATATCGGATGACAATCAGCAGAATGACACCGAACACGATGATGAATTGCTCGAAGAAGCGCGAAAGGTATTCGGTGGAGATCATATAAAAAGCGGTGCCGACGAATGGCCCCGCCAGGGACCCAACGCCGCCGATCATCGCCATGACGATGGCCTTGCCCGAATAAACCCAGTGAAAAAACTCCAGGTTCGTATAGCGCGCCAGCAGCGCGTAAAGGGCCCCGGCGTATCCGGCGACGCCTGCGGCGATGATGAACAGCATCCAACGAAGCCTCTTGACGTTAAGCCCAATCATCTGGGCCCTCGCTTCGTTGTCCTTGACGGCCAGCATGGCGCGGCCGAAGGCCGAGTTGATGATCCGCCGGCAAACGAAAAACGCCGCTCCCACCATCACCACGGTGAAGTAATAGGCGACTTCTTCCTTGAAGAAACTAAACGTTACAAACCCCAACGGCACCTCTGGAACGAAAGTCAGGGACCGCGTCACGTAGGGTCCTGCGATCCACTTCCAGTGTCCCGACGCCAGCACCGTCACCACCAACACCGAAATAATCACTGTGACAATCAGGAAATGGTGGTGGCGAACCCGGGTGGCAATGAAACCAACCGGAATGGCGAAAAGAACCGCCGCCACAACGGCGGAAAAAACCGCCCCCCAGGTATTGAAGCCGAAATAGTAAGTCCCGAGATTGAACCCGTAGCACCCGGCGCCGAAGAATACCGCCTGGGCAAAGGACAACATGCCGCCGAAACCGAACACCAAAGCGAACGACATGGCAAACAGGCCCCAAATGAGGATCTCGGCGATGAAGACCTGCTGGTAATCGGGCACCAACCACGGAAGCAACGCAAAAAAGGCGGCCAGACAGGCAACCCCGGCGCCGGGAGAGCGGAAGAGGCCCCGGGGCGAGCCCTCGGGAAATAAAGTCAGCGTGCTCATCCAGTGCTCCGTGCGAAGATCCCCTGTGGACGCAACAACAACACCCCGCTCATGAACAAAAGCGAGATAATTCTCGCCGTCGTTGGTTCGGTGAAGCTGGTGAGGATGCCTTCGACGAATGCCAACAGGACCGCCGCCGCCACCGTGCCGGGAAGATTGCCAAGTCCGCCGATGATCACGGCCATGAAGCAAAGAGGCAAAACGTCGAGCCCAAGGCGAAATTCGACACTGGTAATCGGTGCCGCCACGACGCCACCGAACATAGCCAGCGCCGTGCCTAAGCCGAAAGTAACGACAAAGATACGATTGGCGGGCACCCCCATGGCGATGGCGGTATCCCGGTCCTGGCGCACGGCCCGCATCCAGGTGCCGAACTTGGTCCTGTGCAAGAACAAGAAAAAGGCGATGATCGCGGCGATGGAAATGGCGGCGGCAAACAACCTGTATACCTGATAGTCAAAGCCCATGACCGGGATCGTCATACCGATCGGGTCCAGGATCCTCTTAGGCGTCGCGCCAAAGGTGGCGCGAACGCCTTCCTGCAAAATCAGGGAAAGGCCGAAGGTGGCGACGATAGAAAGCGCGGCCGAGTTTTCCACCGGCCGGATGACGACGCGCTCGACAAACGATCCCAGCAACATGCCGATTAAAGGAACGATCAGGAAAGCCAGCCAAAAATTGCCGGTCAACAGAATGACGGTCCAGGCAAAGACCGTTCCGACCATGAAGAAGTCGCCGTGCGCGACATTGATGATGTCAAGCAGCCCGAAAATGATCGACAGGCCGAGGGCGATCAGAGCGATGATCAGCCCCCAGAC
>PTLK01000039.1 GCA_002938075.1 Alphaproteobacteria bacterium MarineAlpha3_Bin3 | reverse complement strand
TGTTCCTGGGCGGTTAGGCGTCGCCGCCGTCGGGCGGGCCTAAATCAGATACACCACCAGAAACCCGGCCAGCAGGGCAACGGCCCAGAACATCATGGCCCCGGCCGGAAGGGTCCGGGCCAATACGCCTTTCGGCCCGACGAATTGGAAGGCGCCGTTGATGACCTTGTTGATGACCCCGATAAAGGTGCTGCGCAATTCCTTGTCCACGGGCGAGAAGGTGGCCATTAAATACCGTACCGAGCGGGACATGAGGCGCCGGTAGGCCCAGTCGACGTCGATGTTGACGCCGGGCAGTTCCGGCGGGTACAGGCCGGTCAGCTTGAGCGCACAGAAAGCCAAAGCGGAGAAGAACAGGAGCTGGCTCTGGGTCAGTACATGGGCCGCCGTGTAGGGTTCGTAATCCACCGGGAAGGGCAGGATGTCGTAAAGCGGCCACGGATAGACACCGAGGAACACGCAAACGAAGGCCGCCAGGAACATGGCGATCACCATATTGGTGGGCGCCTCCTTGCAGCGGATGCCCGAATCGTGGGCGAAGAAGGCGAAGAACGGGATCTTGATGCCCGAGTGGTGGAAAACGCCGGCCGAAGCGAACAACAGCGCCAGCCAGACCACTGGATAGCCTTCCTCCAGGGCCGAAACCAAGATCATGGATTTGGAGACAAACCCGGAGAACAGGGGGAAGGCGGAAATGGACGCCGCGCCGACAATGCACAAAACGGTGGTCTTGGGCATGGACTTGTAAAGCCCACCCAGCTCGGAGCCGTTTATCTTGCCGGTCCGGAACAGCACCGCCCCCATCGACATGAACAGCAGTGCCTTATAGATGATATGGGCGAAGGCGTGGGAGACGGCGCCGTTGAGCGCCATTTCGGTGCCGATGCCGATACCCGTCACCATGAATCCCACCTGGTTGATTAGGCTGTAAGACAGCACGCGCCTGAGGTCGTTCTCGATCACCGCGTAGAAGATGGGGAACATGGCCATGGTCGCGCCCACGTAAACCAGCATCTCGGTGCCGGGAAAGGCCCGGGCCAGGGCATAAACGGCGACCTTGGTGCTGAAGGCGCTGAGGAACACGGTACCCGTAGGGGTCGCCTCCGGATAGGCGTCGGTCAGCCAGTTGTGCAGCAGCGGGAAGGCGGCCTTGATGCCGAAGGCGAGCAGGATCAGCGACGAGGACAGTCCGCTCCAGCCGATAAAATCAAAGGCGATGGAGCCGGTTTCATAGGCCCGGATCAAAACGCCGCTCAACAGGATGACGCCGGAAAGCACTTGGATCAGAAGGTAGCGCATGGCGGCGGCGCGTGCCCTTTCCGTGCGCCGGGCCAGGATCAGGAATACGGAAGTCACCACCATCAATTCCCAGAAAATGAACAGGGTGATCATGTCGCCGGCGAACACGGCGCCCAGCGCACTGCCCGCATAGAGCATGCTGGAGACGCTTTCCGTGGTGTCCTTCAGGTGCAGGGCGAAAATGAACCCCAGGAAGGCCGCCAAATGGAACACGTAGCCGAACAGCATGCTCAGGCGGTCGGCGCGGACGATGGTCAGGGTGTAGTCCAGCAGGCCAACGGTCACCGGCTCGGCGCCGTCCAGAGCCCAAAGGTTCAGTGCACCGACAATGGGAACAGCCAGCAGCACCACGGACCGGGCCCAGCCCCGCGTCAGCGCCACCAGCACCGCGCCGGCAAAGAAGATCAGGAAGGGGGCGATGCTGCTACTCATCGTAGTAGTTTTCCTTCCGCATGATCAGCTTGCGCATTTCCTTGGCCGCCAAGACCAGGATCACACAGGCGACGAAACCGTAAACGGCGTAGAACCCGAACAGCGCCTCCCACGGATGATCGACGTAGCGGTTGACGAAGAAATCCAAAAACAGGCTCAGCCCGCAAACGGCGCAAAGGGCATAAATGACCTTTTTCACGTTGCGTGGATTGTCGAAGACGTGCTCGTAGACCGGACTTTTATCCTTCGCCGCCCGCTTCTTCTTCGGGGCCGTCCTTTTGGCCTTCGTGGGAACCATTTTTTTGGCTTTCCTGGGGGCCTTTTTCTTGCCTTGGCCTTTACCCTGATTTTGTTTCTTGCGTGGCATGGTCTTGTTCCTATGGCGCGACTATCTGGCGCATCAGGTCGTAAACGGGGTCGGGATAGAAAAACAACACCAGGCACCCGGCCGACGTGACACCGATGGCGATCAGGCAGGCCACCGGCGCCTCCTTGATGCCTTTCGGCCGGTCTTGATCGTGGGTGTGGTCGTGTTCGGAATCATGGTTGTGGCTGGACTTGAGTGGCGGGTTTTCCTCGGGGCTGGAGAAGAATCCCCTGAAGGGGATCGGCAAAAGATAGGCGACGTTAAGAAGCGAACTGACCATCAGCACGCCGAGCAGCCACAGCTTTCCCGTCTCCAACGTGCCCAACGCCAAATACCACTTGCTCCATAGCCCACCCATGGGCGGCAGGCCGATGACGCTGAGGCTGCCGATAAAAAAGGCCAGGGTCGTAAAAGGCATGGCGTGGCCGATGCCGCGCATCTGGCTGATTTCGGTCTTGTGGGCGGCGACCATGAAGGCGCCGGCGCAGAAAAACAGCGTGATCTTGCCGAAAGCGTGCATGGCGATATGCATTCCGCTGCCGATGATCCCCAAATCCGTCACCAGCATGGCGCCGAGGATGACGTAAGAAAGCTGGCTGACGGTGGAATAGGCCAGCCGGGCCTTCAAGTTGTCCTTGGTCATGGCGACCAGGGACGCGATCAGGATCGTCGCCGCGGCCATGTACTGAAGCCATTCGCTGACCCCGATGTCGAACAAGAAATCGATGCCGAAGATATAAACCACCACCTTGACAACGGTAAACACGCCGGCCTTGACCACGGCGACGGCGTGCAAAAGGGCGCTGACCGGGGTCGGCGCCACCATGGCGGCGGGAAGCCAGCGGTGGAAGGGCATCAAGGCGGCCTTGCCGATACCGAAGATATAAAGAGCCAGAAGAATCCCTGCCGTCAGCCCGTCGGCCTTGCCGGCGAGGATCCCGCCGTCGGTGAAGTCCAGGGTCCCGGTGAGGCTCCAGGTCCAGATGATGGCCAAAAGCTGAAACCCGATCGAGGTGCCGAGCAGGACGCCCAGATATACCCGTCCGGCCCGCTTCGCTTCGTCGGTGCCGGAGTGGGCAACCAAGGGGAAGGTCGAAAGGGTCAAAACCTCATAGAAAATAAAAAGCGTTAGCATATTGCCGGCAAAGGCGACCCCCATGGCGGCGCCCAGGGCAATAGCGAAATAGGCGTAAAAACGGGTCTGGTTTTCCTCGTTGTGGCCGCGCATGTAACCGATGGAATAAACCGACGTGGCGATCCACAGGAAACTCGCGATGCCGGCGAAGATGAGCCCTAAGGGCTCGACCAGGAAAAAGACGGAAAGCCCCGGCAGCATCTCGAACAGGTAAACCTCGGGCACGCCGCCGGCGGCGACGATGGGATAAATGACCGATACTAGATAGAAAAGCAGCGCCGCGCACACCAGCGTCACCGTCTCGCGCAGGTTGGGCTTGGCCCCGGTGAGGGGGATCAGCACCGCGCCGGCGAATGGCACCGCGACGGCAAGGAGGATGGCCAGCTCGACGGTCATAGGGGGGGGGCGAACAACGTCTCGGCGGCGGCGAAGGCAATGTCGAGGGTTTGGGTGGCGTCAATGCCGAAGTAATAGGATGCCCCTATCAAAATCCACAACGGCACTAGCATCGACAAAGGCGCTTCGGAGACCTCCGCCGACCCCTTGGGCGGCGGCCGGAAATAGGCGACTTCGACCACCCGCCATATATAGATGACGGCCAACAAGGAGGAGGCCAGGATGGCGGCGACCGCCAGCCACCAGCCTTTTTCCAGGGCCGCCTGGACCAAATACCATTTGGATACGAAACCGACCGTCAGCGGCACCCCGATCAGGCTGAAACCGCCGGCGACGAAGGCCGCCATGGTCACCGGCATGCGCTTGCCGAGGCCCTCAAACTGGTCCAATTGGACGGCGCCGATCTTGAATAAGATGCAGCCCATGGCCATGAACAGGCCGCCTTTCATTATCGCGTGGTTAAACAGATGCACGATGGTACCGGCCAGGCCCGTCACCGTGACCATGCTGATGCCCAAAACCATGTAACCGATCTGGGCGATCGAGGAATATGCCAACAGGCGCTTGACGTCGGTCTGGTAGATGGCCACCGCGGAAGCACCGATCATCGCCAGGGCCGCCAGCACCGCCAGAATCTGGGGAATGACTCCGGCGGTGAAAATTTCCACCCCGCCGAAGACGGTGAAGAAAATCCGAATGAAAGCGTAAACGGCGACCTTGGTTCCCGTCGCCGCCAGGAATACCGTCACCGCCGACGGCGCATAGGCATAAGCGTTGGGTAGCCACAGATGCAGGGGAAACAGCGCCAGTTTCAAACCCAGCCCCACGGTCAAGAATCCCAACGCCACCAGGACGGTGCGGCTGTCGGCGACGGCGGGCAGGATGGCCGCCAGATCCGCCATGTTCAGCGAACCGGTGGTCATGTACATCATGCCGACGCCGATAATGTAGAAAGTGGCGCCGATGGTACCTATGACCAGATACCGGTAAGCGGCGGTCAAGGCCCGTTTATCCCGGCCGAGGCTGATCATAACGTAGGACGACAGCGACGAAATTTCCAGGAACACGAAAAGATTGAAGACGTCGCCGGTGATGGCGATCCCCAGCAGCCCCGCCAGGTTGAGAAGATACATGCAATAGAACAGGTAAATTCTCTCTTCCTCGATCTCCGCCTCGACGCTGGCCCGGGCGAAAGGCATGACCACCGAACCGATAAGTGTGACGATAACCAGCATGAAGGCGTTGACGGTGTCGATCTGGTATTCGATCCCCCAGGGTGCCGCCCAATCCCCCATCGGGTAAAGGATGACACCCGTTTCCCACACCCGACCCAGCAGCGACAAGGCGAGAGCCAGCGAAATCCAGGTGATCACCGTGGCCACGGCCCAGGCGGCATTGGGTCGGCGCAGGATCAAGCATACGGGCGCCGCCAGTAGCGCCAAGACCACCTGTAGGGCCGGATATTGGGCGGCCATCACAGCTCGTTCTCCCGCGCCTCGATTTCATCGTCCTCGATGGTGCCGTAGGCGTCGTGGATGCGGACCACCAACGCCAGCCCCAACGCCGTCGTCGCGACGCCGACGACGATGGCGGTCAGGATCAGGACATGGGGCAGGGGATTGGAATAAATCTCGATGCCTTCGGCCAGGATCGGCGCCGTGCCGCCCTTGACCTTGGCCATGGTGATGTAGAACACGAACACCGAAACCTGAAAAATGTTCAGGCCGACGATCTTCTTCACCAGGTTGTTGTGGGCGATGACGATATAAAAACCGGTCATCATCAGCACGACGACGATCCAATAATTGAGCAGGCCGAGGAATTCCATAGTTCAGCGGTTCCCTCAATGTTCCTGGCGGGCGAAGGTGAAGAAAATGGTGATCATCGCCGCCGCCACGGTCAGGCCGACGCCGAATTCGACCAAAAGTATGCCGAGATGCTGGCCAGCGGTCTGTTCCTGGGCGAGGACGGAATAATTGAGGAAATTGCCGCCCCGCAACAACCCGACCACGCCGACCCCCGCATACAACATCACGCCCAGAGCCAGAAGCAACCGCGTTACCTCGGAGGGAACCACCATGCGGGACGTGTCGACGTCGAAGATCAGCGCATAGAGAATGAATCCCGCGGCGAAAATGACCCCGGCCTGAAACCCGCCGCCGGGCCCGAAGTCGCCGTGCCATTGGACATAGAGGGCGAACACCAGAATGAACGGGATCAACAGCTTCGACACCACCCGAAGGATGACGTTCTGCCTCATGCCGTGACGCATTTCCCCGACCAGCATCCTGAGCGTCCGCCGCCGTCCCCGTTTCGGCCGGCCGATAATGAGAAGGACGCCGCAGGCGGCGGTGAAAATGACGTAAACCTCGCCCAGGGTGTCATAACCCCGGTAGCTAGCCAGCACCGAGGTGACGACGTTGGGAAGGCCGACTTCCTGGCCGGATTTTTCAAGGTAGCGGGGCACGACGTGGTGATGGATGGGCGCGTAGGCGTCGCCAAACGGCGCCATGTCCAAGGTGCCGTAGATCAAAACGGCCCCGGTCACCACCACCAGCCCCAACGCCCACATCGGTTTTTCGGCTTCGGAAACCCTTTCCTCGCTAGACGTCAGCGCCAGGGTGCTGAGCATCAAGACCGTGGCGATGCCGGCGCCGACGGCGGCTTCGGTGAAGGCCACGTCGACGGCATCCAGAACCACATACAGCACCGCCGACATGAGGCTGAATAGGCCCGTCAACATGACGACGCCGAACAGATTCCGGAGCCTGGCAACGGCGAAGCCGGTTACCGCCATGAAGACCATCAGCGAAATGATAATCAGGTCTTCGATGACGCCTCTCCTTGGCTGGCGGGGTCATCCTCGACCGGTTCATCCAACTGGGGACGGGCACCGCCGTGAAGCGCCGCCCGGGCCAAGGCATGGGTCGCCGTCGGACTGGTAAACACAATGAAGACGACGATCAGGACCAGCTTCAAGGTGACGATGCTGAGCCCGGCCTGAAACGTCAGCCCCAAAAGAATCGTGCACGCGCCCATGGTGTCGATAATGCCGGCCCCGTGCATGCGCGAAAAAACATCGGGCAGGCGCACCATGCCTATGCCGCCAATAATCAGCATCATCGAACCGATGATCAGCAGTCCCCAACTTAAGATTTCAAGAAACAGGGCCATCACATGTCTCCCAGCTCATCGCCGCCGGTCGGACGGCCCATGTGGGAGAATTCGACGTATTTCGAGACCGCGATGGTGTTGATGAAGTTGATCAGCGCATAGACCAGGGCCAGGTCAAGAAAATCGGGGCGGCCGCTCAAGAACCCGTAAACGGAAATCAACACCACCGTCAGGGTGCCGAAGGCGTTAATGCCAAGGATGCGGTCATAGACGGTCGGCCCCTTGATCGATCGGTATAGAGTCAGAACCATGGTCACGAGGACGGCGGCGGCGGTCAGGGCAAACATCATTTGGTTTGGCCTCCCGGGGGCAGGGGGGGCGGTAATTCTTCGGCCGGTGGATGGGCTTCCAGGGCCGTTACCCGGCGGTCCATATCGCCGCTTTCAAGATCCTCGGCGGCTTTCAGGGTCAATGCGTGAACGATTATGATGTCCTTGTCGATGTCGATGGTTACGGTGCCCGGGGTCAGGGTAATGGAATTGGCGTAGATCACCTGACCCAGTTCGGTTTCCTGGGTCGCCTTGACTTCGATCACGGAAGGATTGACCGACATCCGGCGGCGGACGATGGCGCCGGCGACGTTGATGTTGGCCTTGATGATTTCGACAATCAGCCAGGGCCAGTAGAGCAAGGCGCGTATGGTCAGGTGAGTGGGGTGCCCTTCGTGGTCGATCACGTCCATGCGGTGGGCGATCCACACCACGAAAGCGACGGAAACCACGCCGAGACTAAGGAGCAGGGTGACGAAAAACCCCGACAACAGCAGCCACAGGCAGAAAAGAACCAAACCCAAACTTAGTGCGTGCAGCAAACTCCACCCCCCTCCCAATGGCAAAAACCGGGCCTTGGCCCGGATGACGCTGGCCATGGGAACACCCGAATCACCAAGCAGAGGATAATTTCGCAGGCCCCCGGTAGCTAGGAAAAAATTGGCCGCTTTTAGGGACTTGGCCGCTAACGCGCCGCCCCCAATGAAGGGTTGTCGGCGAAGGGGCGATTGGGCTATGGCTCAATCATGGGCCGCGTTGTTTTTATTTTTATCCTTGCCGCGTTTATCGCGGCGGCCGGTTACGATTTATTGCCGCCGACAAACCTAAAAGCCGCCGAGCCGTTCGAGCGGGACGTGGCGGACATCCTTACCGGCGACGGAAAACGCCACCGCTTCCGGGTCGAAATCGTCTCCACGCCTCAGGACCGGGCCCAGGGCCTGCAAGGCCGAAAACGGTTGGACCCCGACACCGGCATGCTGTTCGATTTCGGGGTGCCGTTGCCGGTCTATATGTGGATGAAGAACACTTTTGTCGCCCTCGACATGATTTTCATCGCCGCTGACGGCCGCATCGTCAATATCGCCCGCGCCACGACGCCGGAATCGTTGGCGATCATCGAATCGGCGGGCCCGGTGAGGGCGGTTCTCGAAGTCCCGGCCGGCACCGCAGCGAGGCTCGGCGTCAGGCCGGGAGACAGGGTCGAACACCGGATTTTCCAGTGATCCCACCCCGGACTTGCGCCGATCTCGCCCAGGTCTTACCTTCCGGCGTATGAACCGGCCGGGCGGGGCGTGGCGCAGTCTGGTAGCGCACCTGCTTTGGGAGCAAAGGTGACGGTCTGATTTACCTTTTTATAACAATGTCTTGCAAGCCTTTTTGGCCACCACAAACTAAAAGGTACTCTGCGAGGTACTTTCGGCAAACGGTTGAAAAAATAATTCGCGCCGTTGCCATGAATAGGGCTTACGTCTACACAATCAACAGTCGGGGCGTGGCGCAGTCTGGTAGCGCACCTCGTTTGGGACGAGGGGGTCGCCGGTTCAAATCCGGCCGCCCCGACCATTTCCGAAAAAAAGTTTTCCCCCTGTACCCCCCCCGGCTTTCTGCCGTTTGCTATTCAAGGTCTTAAACGCCCCGTCAAAGAGCATGATTTGACTGCCGCCAATTCCCCGCCATAGGCTGCGGGATGGACGCGCTGCCCGACAACCTACCCATCACCACCGTGCCGCGATAGTATGTTGGAGCAATAGGGGGGGTGTTATAGGTACAGCGATAGGTATGCAGAATTAGAGGGCGCACGAACCTCCGAAGGTGAACGCGTACGTGGGGAATGTTATTTTTATTGATAATGTGAACAAGTTGCCCCTGCGCCCATTGGAAGAAAGTCCGTCACGGATTGAAACCGTACAGAGACTTGCCCAAGAATGTGTGAAGAAAAACTACAAAGGGTGTTAAGTAGAACTCCACCCAACTCTCCATCCAACCATATTTCTGCTACACTCGCAGAATGACCCGCCTCCCCCTCATCATCCCCGCCCTTGCTGTTCTACTTGTGCTTGGAGGATGTGGCGATGATAGCGAAAAGAAGAAGCCCCCTCCTAATGCCAACTGATTATATTTCTATATACGCTCCTAGAAACTTGGGCGGCACTATTGCCAAGTTCTCCCCGACACCAGACGGCGGTTCAGAGGTCGTTGCTTGGAATGGCACGGCCTGGGTTCCGGTTGACATTCCAACCGGTAATCTATTCTCAGAGGGTATTCCGGCATCCGATGAAGTGCTGAAACGTAACGGCATTCCGTTTGAGGAGGAAAAAACAGAGTTAAAGGCAACAAAATACGAGATCCGCGAGACATCACAAAGCAAAAGGGAGTTTCTGAAGGCCGTTCGCGATGACCTGGCGTCCGACAGAGAATGGTCGGATTGGGAAGCGTCTAGGATGACGAGATTCATTATTAAATCTATCATTGCCGTCGGTGTGATTGGAACGATCGTCACCACCGTATACTGGCTTCATGTTTTTTATGATTAGGGAACCGATCCAAGGTAAGGCTTAAAAGAAACGGCTTCCTAATTTTATATAGGGAGAACTGAGAGTGTCACTCAGTTGGCTGGGTAGTCCTAAACACGCTTCTCATCATCTCCGGCACGATACTGAACTCAGCGCCCAGCAAACTACCAGCCCCGTGCCGACAGCTGTCGCCCAGACGTTCTGACCTACGTTAAACTCATCTTGCGCCCCAGCCTAGATGGTAACCTCTTGCCGTATGGCATCATCGAATGAAGTAAACGCCCCGCCCTCGATGGCGGCGACTGCCGTGGTTGGAAGTCCGGCTTTGAGGGCCGCAACAATCCCTGCCTTGGTCGCTTGCTTGGCTGATGCGCCCTTGATCGCACCCAGGCCCAAAGTGCTTAAGTCGACGTAGGTGGTTGGGTCAGCAGCCATCCCTTTAAAGAACCGCTTGGTTCCATTCCAATCGATCTGCTTTTGCTCATAGAGTGCCATGCGAAAGCCAGCATCGTTGAACTGCCTCATCAGTCCATACTTTGCAAAATCTCCCACATCTCCGGTATATCTGTTTTGCATCCTGCTTCCTCTGTCTCTCTCCCGCCACCAATCTAAATGCCCCTAACCCTATTCATCACCATTATGGGGCGTTAGCATCCATGATCTGTTTTTAATTAATGCAATAACGGGGGAGCAAATGGACACAGGTAAAGCAATCTTCTTAGGGCTGGCGCTGATCGCTCTAGCGATATTTGCAACAGACGCTTTGCGCCCAGCGAATGCGGGAATTAGGGGCGGTGGGCAGTATATGGGGACAGCTGATAGTAATTTTTTTGTTTGGGTAGTGGATACTGAAACAGGGAAAGTTAGGCAATGTTTCCTCACTTCGAAAAGAGAAACACCAAATTGTTATAGCTGGTCAAAGGGCTGGCAATGACCCGCCTCACGCTCATCCTTCCCGTACTGCTCCTAACCCTGTTGGTTTGGAACCCTGCGTATTCGGCTGATTTTCAGAAGGGTGTGGATGCATACAACAGTGGGGACTACGCAACTGCTCTGCGTGAGTTCAAACCTCTTGCTGAACAGGGCATTGCCTATGCTCAATTTTATTTAGGCGTATTGCATGAGAAGGGACTCGGTGGTCCTGCGAACCACACAGCAGCTATTGAATGGTATACACGAGCAGTTGAACATGGAAATTCCTATGCGCAAAACAATCTTGGTTTGTTGTACAAGAAGGGGCTAGGTGTAGGTAAAAACTTCAAATTTGCTCTCAAACTTTTTTCTCTTTCCGCAGATCAGGG
>PTLK01000038.1 GCA_002938075.1 Alphaproteobacteria bacterium MarineAlpha3_Bin3 | reverse complement strand
TCTTCCAGAAGGTTAATGACCTGGGCCTGAATTGACACATCGAGGGCCGAAACCGCCTCGTCGCAGATGATGAATTCGGGATTGAGCGCGAGCGCCCGGGCGATGCCGACGCGCTGGCGCTGGCCGCCGCTCATTTCATGGGGATAGCGGTCGGCAAACTTCGGATTGAGCCCGCACAACGACAACAGCTCCCGCACCCGGTTGTCACGCCCTTCCTTGTCGGTGATGATGTTGTGAACCGCCATCGGTTCGGCCAGGATATCGCCGATCTTCATGCGCGGGTTCAGCGAGCTGAAGGGGTCCTGGAAGATAACCTGGATCTTTTCCCGGATCGGGCTCATTTCCTTCTGCGTCAGCTTGGTCAGGTCCTTGCCGTTGTAGAGGATTTCGCCCGCCGTGGCTGTTTCGAGCTGCAGGATGCAGCGCCCCGTGGTCGTCTTTCCACATCCCGATTCACCCACCAAGCCGAGGGTTTCCCCTCTCTTGATGAAAAAGCTAACGCCATCGACGGCTTTGACCTCGGCGACGACGCGGGAGATGATGACTCCCTCGGTGACCGGGAAATACATCTTCAACCCCCTGACGTCGACCAGGATGTCATCGTCCTTGGGGCGGGGGGCGCTGGATTCCGAGGCCATTACGCCTTCTTCCGGACTCATGAAGCCACCCTTTCCTTTTCTTTTAGATCATCCTTCTCGAAACAGGCGACGAAATGGCCTTCGTCCACCGCTTCCAATTCGGGGAAGGAATGAGCGCAACTGTCCTTGGCATACCGACAGCGGGGCCTGAACGAGCAGCCGCCGTCAAGCCGCGTCAGGTCCGGCGGCTGGCCCTCGATGGGATCGAGCTTGTCCTGGCGCGGCAGATCCATCCGAGGCACCGATTTCAGAAGCGCCAGCGTATAGGGGTGCCTGGGGTTGTGGTAGATGTCTTGGGCCGTCCCCATTTCGATAATCCTGCCAGCGTACATGACGTTGACCCGGTCCGCGTACCTGGCGACAACACCCAGGTTATGGGTGATGATGATCAGCGACGCGCCGAGGCGCTTGGTCAAATCCTTCATCAGTTCCAGGATCTGCGCCTGGATGGTGACGTCGAGCGCCGTCGTTGGCTCGTCGGCGATAATCAGCTTCGGTTCGCAGCTCAACGCCATGGCGATCATTACCCGCTGGCGCATGCCGCCCGACAGGTGATGGGGATATTGGTCGAGCCGTCTTTCCGGGTCGGAGATGCCGACCATTTCCAGGAGCTCCAGCGCCTTCTTGGACGCTTCCTGGTCGGAAATCGGGAAATGGGTGATTAGGGTTTCCGTCAACTGTTCGCAAATTGACAGAACCGGATTGAGCGACGTCATCGGCTCCTGGAACACCATCGAGATATCCTTGCCACGCAGGTGGCGCATGGCTTCGTCGTCCAGGGACAGAAGGTCCTTGCCGTCGAAATTGATGCTGCCGTCGACGATCTTTCCCGGCGGCCACAGAATGAGGCGCAGGATCGAAAGCGCGCTGACCGATTTGCCGCAGCCGGATTCTCCGACCAGGGCCACGGTTTCGCCTTCGTCGACGTTATAGGTGATACCGTCGACCGCTTTCACAGTGCCGGCGGAGGTGAAAAACTGAGTCTTCAGGTTCTCAATTCTGAGAAGTGTCGCCACCATCCCCCCTGTGTAAGCTGTTTTTGATCTTAGTGTTTGGCCGTATTCTTCTTGGCAGGCAAAAACCTAGGGGGCAGCTTGCCTTCTGTCAATTACCAACACCATCCCTTTCGAACACTTTTTCGAAAAAATTTCCGAGTTCCACGGCGCGGGGCGTTTCCCCTGGATATGGTGTTGATTATGAACGTCCTGCCACCGATGATAAATCAGTTGTTAGGCGGGCGAGGCCGATGAATAAACCCTGCTCGCCGCCGGAAATGATGGTCGCGATATTTTAAACGTTTGTCGACAACAAAGGGAGGGGCCGGGTCATGGCATCTGATCAATACGAAACAGGGCTATCCATCCGCAAGGAGGTGCTGGGCGACGAATACGTGGACGCGGCCATCGCCAAGGCCGACGACTTCAACAGGGATTTCCAGGATATGGTCACCGAATATTGCTGGGGCGGAAGCTGGGGCCGCGGCGTGCTGAGCAAGCAGCAGCGCAGCATCCTCAACCTCGGCATGCTGGCGGCCCTCAACCGGCCGCATGAATTCAAGCTGCACTTCCTCGGCGCGCTGACCAACGGCGTCGGCATCGACGAAATCCGCGAGGTGCTGATTCAGATCGCCATCTACTGCGGCGTCCCGGCCGGGGTCGAGGCCTTCCGCATCGCCCGCGAGGTGTTCCAGCAAGAAGGCATCGACGTCTCGCGCATGGATTCCGAAGGCGCCGAGTGATGACGTCCCCTTCCCTGGGCCCTTCCCTGGGGTTCGCTGGTTTGGGACAGATGGGCGGCCCCATGGCCGCCAACATCGCCGGAGGCGGGTTTCCGCTTATCGTCCATGACAAGGCCGGCACCGCCGAACGGGCGCCGTCAGGAGCAAGCGCGGTGGACTCGCTCAAAGCCCTGGCGGCGAGCGCGGAAACGCTTTTTCTCAGCCTCCCCGACGGCCCGGCGTCGCTGGACGTCGCCCGGAATCTGGCCGGGATGGAGGATATCACGGTCAAGCAGGTCATCGACCTTTCCACCATCGGCCCCGAGGCCGCCCGGGAAGCCGATGGCATTCTTAGGCCCGCCGGCATCGTTTATATCGATGCCCCGGTTTCGGGTGGTCAGGCGGGCGCCAGGGCCGGCACCATCACCGTCATGTGGGCGGGGCCGAAAGACGTACTCGACACCCACCGCAAGGTTATGGAATCCTTTTCCAAGAACCTTTTCCATGTCGGCCCCAACCCCGGCCAGGGTCAGGCGATGAAGCTGTTGAACAACTTCCTTTCCGGCACCGCCATGGTGGCCACGTCCGAGGCCATGGCCTTCGGGCTGTCGCAGGGCCTGGTAATGGAAACCATGCTCGACGTGGTCAACGTCTCGACCGGCCGCAACTCGGCGACCAGCGACAAGTTCCCCAACCGCATCGCCACCGGCACCTATGACGCCGGGTTCAAGACCACGCTGTTGACCAAGGACATCAGCCTGTTCCTGGAAAACGCCCGCGCCGCCGGCACGCCCTCGGCGGTGGCCGGAACCGTCGCCGACCTGTGGCGGCGCTGCGACGAGGCGATGCCGGATTCCGATTTCACCCGGATTTACGAATTTCTCTCAGGCCAGGAGCAGGATCAGTAGTCTTCCTCAAGCAGCGGAAAGGCGCTCAAGGCGTGCGCCCGGGCCACCGGCTCGGCGGCGTGCAGATAGGTTTCGTCCAGCTCGGCGTACCCGGTGACCCCCAGAAGCGCCAGGCAGGTGCGAATTTCGATCTCCAGCAGTTCCAGCGCCCGGACGATGCCGGCCTGCCCGGCGGCCGAAATGCCGAGGCCCTGCAGCCGGCCGATGCCGACCGCATCGGCTCCCAGCGCCATCGCCTTGACCACGTCGGTGCCGCGCATGATACCGCCGTCGACGATGACCGTGGCCTTGCCGCCCACTTCGGCGACGACCTCGGGTAGGATATCGATGCTAGCCCGGCCGTGGTCTAGCTGCCGGCCGCCGTGGTTGGAGACGTAAATTCCATCAACGCCCAGTTCCACAGCCTGGGCCGCGTCCTCGGCCGTGGCGATGCCCTTGAGGATCAGCGGGATGGCGTGGTTGTCCTTGAACCGCTTCACGTCGTACCAGTTGAGGCGCTCCTGGAAGATCTCGTTCTCGGCCGCCCGCCGGGAGGTGCTGAGATAGCCCTTTGAGATACCCCGCTCGCGCCGCCCGTAATGGTCCAGGTCGACGGTCAGGCAGAAGGCCGTGTAATCGGCCTCGATGGCGCGCCGGGCATGGTCGTCGATCCACTCGTCGTCGCCGCGCACGTAAAGCTGATAGATCCGGTTCCGGCCGGGCGCCGCTTCGGCGACGGCCTCTAGACCCGGCTGGCACACCGACGACAGGATGGAGATGGCGCCGAATTCGGCCGCCGCCTTGGCCGCCGTGGCGCCGCCGCCGGGTTCCAGGTCCTGCAACGACCCGATCGGCGCCAGCAGGACGGGGATGCGCAGGGTTTGCCCGAACAGGGTCGCCGACGGGTCGAGCCCGGAGATGTCGTTCAGCACCCGGGGCCGGAAGGCCAGCGAGTCCAACCCTTGGCGGTTACGCTTGAAAGTGGTCTCGGTGTCGGCGCCGCCCATCAGGTAGTCCCAGTGGTTGTCCTCCAGATTGCCGCGCGCCGCCTTGACGATCTCGTGCAGGGTCAGAAAGTCGTTGGCCGCCTTGTTCATTGCCGCCTCATTCGTGCAGCGGTCCGGCGGCGACGATCACCCCGTCGGCGTCGGTGTACAGGTAATCCCCGTCGTTGATGACGATGCCGCCGAAATAGAGCGCAACGCCGGTCTCGGCGATGCCGTCGTGGCGGGGGCGCCGCGGCGTCGTGCCGATGGCTTTGACCCCGAAATCCAGTTCGGCGAATTCGTGGCCGTCGCGGATGCAGCCGTTGAACACCAGCCCTTGCCAGCCGTGCCCGTGGGCTTCCGCCGCGATGTTGCCGCCGCACAGCGCGCGGCGCCGTGAACCGCGCCCATCGACGACCAGCACCTTGCCACGACCGCCCTCGGCCAGGACGTCGCGGATGCCCTTGTTGTCCTCATAGGTGGCGAAGGTCACCACCCGGCCGTGGAAGTGATTGCGGGCCGCGTAGTCGTTGAACGGAATCTCGCAGATCAGGACGGCGTCCCCGTGGTCGTCGCAGATGTCCGCCGTGCGGATGATATCGTTGCCGTCGGCCATTTTCAGCCCCTCCCTGGTGGCCCGTTTTTGATCAATTGCGGGCCAACATACGGTGTCTTATGGTGGCCTGCAATTGCCGGCTGAGCGATGGCCGGAAAAACCGCCAACCTAGGGGAGGGGAAACCGCCGTGAGCCAATTTGCCATCTTCGTCACCATCAAGCTGAAACCCGGAACGGCGGACGCCTTCCGCCCGTTGATCGAAGAAAACGCCGAGGCCGCCGTCAGGGACGAGGCCGACTGCCATCAGTTCCAGGTCCTGACCGCCGAGGACGACCCGGAGACGTATTTCTTCTATGAGGTCTATACCGACGCGGAAAGCCTGGAAAAACACCGCGAGACGCCCCATTACCGGAAATACATGGCCGCCGCCGAGAACATGATCGCCGAGCGCTCGATCCAGCGCTGCGACCTGCTCGCCGCCCACACTTAAATCTAAGGCTCCAGGATCATTGCCCCGGTGGTGTTGCGGCTTTCCAGGTCGGCGTGCGCCTGGGCGGTATCGGCAAGGGCATAGCGGCGGCTGATATCGACCTTGACCGTGCCGTCCCTGAGCACGCCGAAGACGGTATCGGAAGCCTTCTCAAGGTCCTCGCGGCTGGCGATGTAGGTGGCCAGCGTCGGCCGCGTCACGGTCAGCGATTTCTTGTGCAGATTTTGCAACGGGAACGGCTCCACCTGGCCCGAGGCGGTGCCGTAGTTGATGGCGTGGCCCATGGGGCTGAGGCAATCGAGCGAGCCCATGAACGTATCGCGGCCGACGGAATCGTAGACCACCGGCACGCCACGGCCGCCGGTGATCTCCATGACCTTTTCGGCGAAGTCGTCGCGGGTGTAAACGATGGCGTGATCGACGCCCAGGCCCTTGACCAATTCAGCCTTCTCGTCGCTGCCGACGGTGCCGATGACCACGGCGCCCAGCGCCTTCGCCCACTGGCAGATGATCTGCCCGGCACCGCCGGCGGCGGCGTGGACGAGGATCGTCTCGCCGGGCTCGACTTTATGCAGCCTTCTCAACAGGTATTCCGCCGTCAGGGTGCGCAGGAACGCCGCCGCCGCCAATTCGTCGGAAATATCGTCGGGGAGCACGATCAACCGGTCGGCGTGCGCCAGTCGGACCTCGGAATAGGAGCCCTGGAGGCCGGAATAGGAAACCCGATCACCGGTTTTAAGGCTCCCGGCATCGGGCCCCGTTGCCTCGACGACGCCGACGCCCTGCACCCCCAATATCATCGGGAACGTCACCGGGTGCTTCATCTGGCCAGTGCGGTGGTAGGTATCGACGAAGTTGAGGCCGATGGCGGTGTGGCGGACAAGCACCTCGTCGGGGCCGGGTTCGCCGACCTCGACGTCCTCCCACTTCAGCACCTCGGGGCCGCCGTGTTCATGGATTCTGATGGCCTTGGTCATGGTTCCTCCCTGAAGACGCCTTGGTGGGTTCCTCCCTGAAGACGCCTTGGTGGCGATTGTCGGGACCGGACTTCGGAGATGTCAAGGAAATGGCGTCAAAGTGGGCCCGGGTGGCGATCACCTCGGGCGGTCTGGAGCCTGTCGCCGACAAGGGCGGCGGCGAGAACTCGCCCTTTGCCAAGGCGTTCATGGATGTGCTCGGGAACAACAAGGCGGTCATGGACGGCACGACGCTATTCTCTAAGATTCGCCGCCCGGTTATGGTCAACGCCGAGCAGACGCCGCAGTATTCAGACGTGCGGAACGCCGGCCACGACGGCGGTGACTTCCTGTTCGTGCGCAAGAAGTAACGGCCCGGGTCTTCCTTCTTACCGGCTCCGTTCCTTGAACCAGAACGCCAGAATCAAGGTTCCTACGAGCACCACCGCCGCCGTCACCATCCAGCCGGCGCCGTAGCCGTCGGTGGCGTCGACGATGGCGCCGAAAATGGGCGGCCCGGCCATGCCGCCGAGGCACGTGCCCATCATGTTGTAGCCCATGGCCGAACCGGCGAGGCGCGGTTCGGTGGCCTCCACCGACAGAGTCTGCACCAGCGGCGCGAACGACGCGATGGTGACGCCCAGAAGCAGTGCCAGGCCGAGGCCCAGGGTGACCCCCGACCCTGGCCCGACGAACACCATCAACCCCAAAAATACTGCCGCCGCGGCCCCCAGGCCCACGGTCAGGCCCTTGCGCCGGCCGCCGAACAGAGTGTCGCTGACGACGCCCCAGCCAATCCGGGCGACGGCGCTGGAAGCCTGAGCAATGCCGACGCAAAGGCTGGCCACCGGCTGGCTGGCCAGTGCCGCGTCGCGCATGAAGAGGGTTAGGAAAGTGAAGAAATTAGTCTGGCCGAAGTTGTAGAAGCCGTTGAGGATGACGAACCGGTTGAGGTTCCAATCCTTCGTCACCTCGTGGATATTGGCCAGCGGATGGGGCCGGGGTGCGGACGGCGCCACATGGGGAAGCCGCGCCAACCAAAGGCACAGCACCCCGTTGATGAGGATCAGCCCGGCTACGCCGAGCATGATCTGATGCCACGCAACCAGTGTGACCAGCGCCCCGTTGCCGGCCGCCAGGATGCCGCCCAGGGGCACGCCGACCTGCTTGATGCCCATGGCCGTGGCCCGGCGCTCAGGCGGGAACCAGTCGAACACGCCGCGCGCCGTCGCCGGGTTGGAGATCGAATAACCGATCCCCATCAACGCCAGCGCCGCCAGCGCCATCGGAAAGCCCGTCGCTTGGCTGAGCACCAGCGCGGCTGTGACCATAATCCCGTGGCAGATGACCAGCGCCTGGCCGACGCCCAAGCGGTCCACCAGCCCGCCGGCGGGCAGGGAGCCGATGGCTTGGGCGCCGTAATAGGCGGTGATCAAGAAGCCGAACTCGGTGGCGTCGAGGCCAAATTCGCGGGTCAGCACCGGCGCCATGGCCAGCACCGAGACAATGTTGGCGGTGCCGGCGACGTGGGTCAGAACCAACAAGCCCAGACGGAACGTCCAAGGGTTGTCGCCGCGGCCGGCGCCGGGCGTTGGCGTGGTCATCGCTGCCGCTTCACCCTCCCCGGCCTAATCTTCGGCGGGAGGTGGGGCACAGACGTCGGCGTAAGCATGGCGCTTGGTCAGCCGGCCGACGTGTTCGAACACGTCGAGGGTGACTTCGTAGGCCGCCTCGGTGATCTCCACGTGCGGGGTCCAGCAGCCGAGCCGCTGATAAAAGGCGATGGTTTTCTCCAACACCGCGACATCGGTGTCGGGGAACAGATCCGCCTCCGCCGCCGCGATCTCGGCCGCCGGGGCCTCGTTGATGTAGGCCCGGGTCTTGCGGTAGGCGCGCATGAACGCCTTGGCCATGTCCGTTTGCAGCCATTCACGGGTTGCCGCCAGGCTGGAAAACCCGCATGGCCCTATGGGATCGCCGACGGTCGCGACCACGTGGCCTAGGCGATCGTGCTCCAACTGCTGCGGCGCCGGGCCCTGCTGGTGGATGTAATCGCCCTCGCCGGCCCTGAACGCCGCGTCCATGTCAGCCGAACCGCCGGCGTCGACGGCGTCGATGGCGTCGTAGTCGATCCCCGCCTTGTGGCACGCATACTTGAACATCGCCAGCGGCTGGCCGCCGTGATCTACAAGCACCTTCCTGCCCTCGAGCTTGTCCCAGGTGAAATCCGCATCGGGCTCGCGGCCGGTGACGAAGAAACCGTCCTTTTCGTTGATCTGGGCGAAGTGGACGGCGGGCGGGGTCTCGCCTTTCTCCAGCGACGTCAGTCCCTGCGACAGCGCCGATTGCACCACGTGGGCGGAACCGTCGATGAGCGCCGCGATCGCCGATTTGCCCACCGGCGAAATGCTGTGGGTGGGGTCCAGGCCCTCGTCCTTCAGGAATCCGCCGGTAACGGTCGAAATCAAGGGGCTGTAAAAGGCCGAGAACCGGGTGAACTGGATGTTGATCGGGGTCACGGGTGTTTCCTCCTCGATATTACATCGGTGATAAAGGTTTGCCGTCCATGCCCCCTAGGGGCAATCCGAGATGCCGCAAAATCGTCGGCGCCAGGTCGATGGCCGATGTCTCCGTGGCGCTCTCGACGCCGGCCCCGAAGCCCCCACCCCGGACAATCAGGAACGGGTGCTGCTCATAAGCCCCCAGGCCACCGTGCTGGCCGCCGCCGATCCGGGTCTCACCGGAGAGCGGGTCCTCGAAAGCGCCGTTAAGGCCCTTGACGCCGAATTCGTTGGCGCCGTCGGAGTGCCGGGCGGTGATCGAAAAGGCCAGCGGAGTATCGGTGCGGTGGCCGACCCGGGCCAGGGCGTCGCCGGCGAAGATCTCATCGACGTCGTCCGAGGCCTCGAGCAGCGCCTCGATGCCGCCGAGGCGGTCCCGGGCCTCGTCGGCGACGTAGATATGGGCGCTGAAGCCGTTGGAGGCGACGACCACTTCCGATGAGTCCGGGCCGTCCTTCAGGCCCGCCTCGATCAACATGGTTTCCAACGGGATGATCCGCTCCACGGTTTCGTGGCCGTGGTCGGAGGCGACGATCAGCAGCACATCGTCGCCGCCGGTGGTGTCCCTGACGGCGTCGGCGATGCGCCTGGCGTTGGCGTCGGCGCGGGCGATGACGCTTAAGTGTTCGGGCGAGCCCAACGGCACGGCATGGCCGGTGTGGTCCGGCTCGCACTGCCACAGCAGCGCCAGCCGCGGCCGGCGTTGCCCCAAGACCTGGTCGCAGAAACGCGCCGTCATTTCCTCGTCGCCGTCGGCGTCGTGGCTGACACGGAGCCCTTCGGCCTCGGGCAGAGCCTTCAGGCCGGGGCCGAAGGAGCCGGCGCGGTGGTAAAGGTGGCCATAACCGTCCGGGTCCTGGAAATAGGCGGCCCCCGGCGAGACGTTGGAAAAGACGATCGAGCCGCCGTCGTCCTTCAGACGCTCGGCCAGAGTCGGGACCAACAGCGTCCGCCCGGTGGCCCTGCGCAGCCGGTCGCGGAAATCGGCATGGCCGACGTTGAGCGCCACCAGCCCGTCGCCCTCGTCGATGGCGACGCAGTTGCCCTCCAACCCATGGCGCCCCGGCAGGCAACCGGTGGCGATGGACGCCGATGTGGTGCGGGTGGTCGAGGGAAAGACGCCGCGGTGGCGGGTGAAGGACTGCCCTTCCCGGGCCAGGGCGCACAGGTTGGGGGTCAGGCCGGGGGTCACCATGTCGGCCCGAAGCCCGTCACATATGACGACGACGGCGCGTTTCATTCGGCTGTCCTTATCCCGGATTTCCGGCGTCATTATTCCCCGAGCACGATCAGGCCGTCGACGGCGACCGTGCCCTGGCCCTTGGGCTTGACGACGAGGGGGTTGGTCTCGGCCTCGAGCACGGCCCGGCCTTGGACATTCGCCAGCCATGATACGGCCTGAATGGCGGCGGCCAGCGCAGACTATCACAAAAGACCGGAAAGGTTCATCCTGCCCGGGCCTTAAGTCAGGTTTGCGCTCTAGGGAGCACCCGGAACGGACATCATTTCCAGTGTGCTGCTAAGCGCCGGGATGATCTTGCCGATGTGATAGTTATGGCAAGTCAGGCAGCTTTCTCCGGCTTCGGCGGCGGTATGGCAACCGGCGCAAAGCTGGCGCGGAATCTGTTCGAAATTACTGGCAAAGGTCGCCGGGTTCCGGTCTTTGAACGAATCAAGGTACTTGGCGCCCTTATTAAAAGTATGGCAGGTCAAACAGCCTTTATCGTCAGGCAGGCTGAAATGCGACGTGTGCGAAAAGACGGTGAACGGATGTTCGCCGGGTGCCAGGCGCGCGCCCTGCCAATTGACGCTGAGCCTCCCGTCCGTATCGGTGTCGATGCTGTGGCATTTGGTGCAAAGGCCCGGCGATTTGTCGGAAGCAAGGCTTTCGAAAATCTGCCGGGTGGTCACTTCCCGGGACAAGGGGGCGGCCTGTCCGGTAACATCCAGCCAAGCCCTCAGGAACCTGTCGGCATGGCCGGTGGGGCGGTAGCGGAGTGTAAATTCGTCGCGATACCAGCCCCCGGCCATTGACCAGTCCTCACCGGTGGCAAGATTCTCCGGTTCATCCCGGAAATCTTCCGGGGCGGTGGCTGGTTCTCCGGATTTGGCGGATTTTCCTTCCTTTTCATCGGTCAGCAAGCCGTCGCCGCCTTTCTCATCGGTCAGCAGCCCATCGCCGCCTTTTTCATCGGTCAGCAAGCCGTCGCCGCCTTTCTCATCGGTCAGCAGGCCCCCGTCCTTGTCGCCCCCCTTGTCGCCGCTGTCGTTGCCGGCGCTGGAAGGGCCCTTTTCTCCGGAACCTTGCCGATAATTGGCGACTTCGCGGTAAAGATCCGGAACCCATTGATGCGCGGCCATGCGCATGGTGTCGACGGGCAAAAGTCCCGATAAGTGGGTCAGTTCCTGGGTGCTGAGAGGTTTTCCCAAAATCTTTTCAAGCCGCGTCATCAACGCCGGCATGCCTTCGACGGCGACATCGAAGATCAGCTCCTTGACCCGCCAGGCAAAGGATTCGACGGCGGCGAGCTGTTCCGGGCTGGCGTCCGCCAGGTCGAGCAAATCGAGCCCCGACAGGGCTTTCCTGATGGCCATGTAATCCCCGTCCCCGGCCAGCAGAAATTCCATGAACGGGGTGATCTCCTCGTCCGCATCCTCGGGCCATTCCCCGATGGCGATATTGCGTTCCGACAACGTCGCCACGTCGAGCCCGGGTACGTTGAAAACCGGCAATCCCTTGGCGGTGGCGCGACCGACGCCTTCCACCTGCCCGCCATGACAGGCGCCGCAATTGTCCTCGAAGGATTTGAGCGACATCTTGAAACCGTCTTCGTCGGGCAGATGACAGGATTTGCATGCTTTCGGCGCCGATGACCGCATTTCCTTGTCACGGAAATGCTTGCTGATATGGTTTAAGTGG
>PTLK01000037.1 GCA_002938075.1 Alphaproteobacteria bacterium MarineAlpha3_Bin3 | reverse complement strand
TTGCCTCCTGGCGCGCATAGTGGCCCAGAACGCCGGCGCTGAGCGGATCGATGCGCTGCGGGGCGTCGACGGCAAGGACGGCCGCGTTGGCAAGGTTGTTATTCTTAATTTGCATAACGTATCTCCTTAGGTCTTGATATCCGGATGACGTCGCTCCACCGTGTCTTTATCTTTTTTCTTCGGGAGAGATTGACTTCCCACGGGTAAAATAGTCGTCTTTAGGGGGCCGTAAACCGTAAATGTTGCAACGCACCATTGCATAAAACGCATAGCTACGGAAATATTTGACCCGAATGGTATGGAGATGTCATGGGCGGAACCGTCCGCAGGCCTGCTGGCGCGGCGCCCCGGCGCCGTTTACAATCGGTTCTATCCCAATAACCGGAGGGGGGTAATCCCGGACGATGCAGAACCGCCTTGCCACGTCCTTTCCATCTATCCGCGCCCGGGGTCGGGGCCGCCGCCTGACCGGCTGGTTGTGGTGCGGCTTCGATATCCGGTGCATGCTTGTGCTTGCGGGCCTTTCGTTGGCGGCGGGATCGCCGTTTACGGCAAACGCCAAGGAATATTATGCCAAGGCGCGTCAGGAGTTGGCTGACACCATTGCCTCCATGGCCGCCGAGACGCAGAGGGAAACGGGGCGCAAGGCGTTCGGCGAAGCGGTTATAAAGGTCATGGCGGAAGTCCCCCGCCATGAATTCGTGCCTGAAAACGTCCGTGACTTGGCCTATCGAAACCGCCCTTTGCCCATTGGCCACGGCCAGACCATCTCGCAGCCCTATATTGTCGCCCTGATGACGGACTTGTTGGAGGTGCAGATAGGTTCAAAGGTTCTGGAGGTCGGCACAGGGTCGGGATACCAAGCGGCGGTACTGGCCGAACTTGGCGCCAAGGTGTTCACCATCGAGATCATCGAACCGCTCGGCCAGCTGGCAAAGGAGCGGTTGAAAAGGCTGGGATATGGCAACGTCAAGACGCGGATCAGTGACGGCTATTACGGTTGGAAGGAACATGCGCCCTTTGACGCCATTATTGTCACCGCCGCCGCCAGTCATGTGCCGCCGCCGCTTGTCCGCCAGTTGAAGCCGGGCGGACGCATGGTCGCTCCCGTGGGCCAGCGCTTCCTCGTCCAATACCTGACCATGGTAGAGAAAGGCGCGGACGGCGGCGTCACCTCGCGGCTTATCCTGCCTGTGCGTTTCGTACCGCTGACGGGCGGTCATTGACGGGGCCGACCATGCCGACCTCCCGCAACCGATGGCGCCGCTAAATTCGCCCTTCGACGACAGCCTTCGGCCGCCGCTTTTGTCTGTGGCGCTAATTTCGGCCGCCGCAGTCGGTTACGAAGTCCTGTTGCTGCGCCTGTTCTCGATCATCCAGTGGCACCACTTCGCCTACATGATCATCAGCCTCGCGCTCCTGGGGTACGGGGTGAGTGGCACTTTTCTTGCGCTCGCGGGCGAACAGGTCGGGCGCCGGTTCCGGGACCTTTTTGCCTTGAACGCAGCCCTGTTCGGTGCCGCCGCGCCAGGGTGTTTTTTCCTGGCCCAACGGGTACCGCTGAATCCGCTGGAGTTGTTGTGGGACCCGCTGCAGCCGCTGTATCTGGCGCTGCTTTATTTGTTGCTTGCGGTCCCTTTCTTGTTCGCTGCCAACTGTATCGGCCTTACCCTATATCGTTTCCGCCGCCTGATGGGGCGGACATACGGTTCGGACCTTCTTGGCGCCGGTACGGGCGCGCTCGGAATGGTGGGACTGTTGTTTTGGCTGGCACCCGTGGACGCCTTGAAGGCTCTCGGCGCGGCCGGCTTCGCCGCTGCGGCCTTGTCTCTGGTCACCAGCGGCGGCACCCGCCGCTGGCTGGCGAGACCGCTTTTTCTGGCGGCCGGGCTGCTTCCGTTCCTGTTTACCGGTCCCTTTACCGAACTCAAGCCTTCTCCCTACAAAGGACTAAGCCAGGCGCTTCAGGTTTCCGGGGCCAGGATCGTCGGCGAACGTTCCGGCCCGCTGGGCCTGTTGACGGTGGTGGAAAGCCCCAGGATTCCCTTCCGCCACGCCCCGGGGCTTAGTGTCCTCAACCCGTCCGAGCCGCCCGAACAATTGGGCGTTTTCACCGACGGCGGGGGCTTCACCGTTATCAACCGGCATGACGCGCGGGGGGAAGCGCCCCGGTACCTGGATTTCCTAACCTCGGCACTGCCGTATTACCTTTTGCGGCGGCCGAGCGTCCTCGTCATCGGCACCGGCGGCGGCACCGACGTCCTGCAGGCGGTCTTTCTCCAGGCGCGGCGGATCGACGCTCTTGAGGTCAACGCCCAAATGGCGGCGCTCATCAAGGAAGACTACGCCGCATTCTCGGGACGACTCTATGATCGTCAGGACGTCCGTCTCCATGTCGCCGAAGCGCGTGGATTCGTCAGCGGCGGGGGTTTGGCCTACGATCTCATACAAATGGCCCTGGTGGATTCCTTCGGTGCCGCAAGCGCCGGGCTGCGGGCCTTGAACGAAAGCTATCTTTATACGACCGAGGCCATGGAGCGGTACCTTGCCCGGCTCAATCCCGGGGGCCTTGTCTCTATCACCCGCTGGCTCAAACTGCCGCCCCGCGATAGCCTCAAGCTGTTCGCCACCGCTGTCCAAGCCCTTGGCCGTATGGGGGTTGCCAAACCGGGCCGTCAATTGGCCCTCATCCGGGGCGGCAAGACCAGCACGCTCCTGATCAAGAACGGCGCTTTCTCAGGGCCCGAAATCATCGCCATTAAGCGTTTTTCCCGCGAGCGGGCCTTCGACGTCGTTTATTTCCCCGGCATCACGCCGGCCGACCCCAACCGCTACCACCTGTTGGAAAGGCCCCTATTCTTTGAATCGGCCATTTCCCTGCTGGGACCTGCCGGGGAAGATTTCATCGATCGCTATAAATACGATATCCGGCCGGTCACCGACGACAGGCCCTATTTCTTCAACTTTTTCAAATGGCCGCTTTTCAATGAGCTTTATGCGCTTCGGGGCCGGGGCGGTTTTGGGCTATTGGAATGGGGTTACCCGGTTCTCGCCCTGATTCTGTTGCAGGCCATCGTCCTTGCGCTGGTGTTGATACCGCTGCCCTTGTGGGCGGGCCGCCGGGCAAAGAAGGCCGAAAGAACCCCCCGCCCAAGCATGCGGGTGTTGATCTATTTCCTGAGCCTCGGCTTCGCCTTTTTGTTCGTCGAGATGGCCTTTATCCAGAAGTTCATCCTGTTCCTCGCCAGCCCGGTATATGCCGCCGCCGTGGTTCTTTGCGGGTTCCTTGTCTTCGCCGGCCTGGGGAGCCTGCTCTCGGGCCGCTTTCTGTCTTCCGCCAACCCGAGTCTCTACCCCATCGTCGGAATCGCCGTCGTCGGGGTGGCATACCTGTTTCTGCTGCCATCCCTTTTCCAATGGCTGACGGCGCTGGCGCTAGCCGCCAAATTCACCCTATCCCTGTTGTTGATCGCGCCGTTGGCTTTTCCGATGGGCATGCCATTTCCCTTGGGCTTGGCCCGTCTCGGTGAGGAAAGGCCTGGCCTGATCCCGTGGGCCTGGGCCATCAATGGCTGCGCTTCGGTGCTAGGCGCCGTCATCGCGGCCCTGCTTGCCATTGAGTTCGGGTTCACGGCGGTGATCGTCATGGCGTTGGGGTTTTATATCCTCGCCTGTTGGACTTTTCCCGGGAGCGCCGCCGATGGCATATGACAGGAACCGGCGGGCCTGTTAGTTTCTGCAGATTCGGCACCACCCACGGAGCACCCGCGCCTCATGACCCTGAACGGTAATAAATCCGGCGACGACGACGGGGGACTCTATGACGGACTCGACGACGGACTCGACGGCGGCCCCACCGACCCGGCCCGCCTCGGCGCTTTGCGCGACGAGCTCAAACGCCGTGACCTGGACGGCTTCATCCAGCCCCGAAGCGACGAACACCAGGGCGAATACGTGGCCCGCAAATCCGAGCGCCTGGCCTGGCTGACCGGGTTCACCGGATCGGCCGGGTTGGCGGTTGTCTTGGCCGACAAGGCGGCGGTGTTCGCCGACGGCCGCTATACCCTACAGGTGGAAAAGGAAGTCGACGGCGGCCTTTTCGAGCATTGCCACCTGACCGACAAGCCGCCGACTGACTGGATCGCCGCCAACCTGGCCCCGGGCGCCCGGCTGGGATTCGACCCGTGGCTGTTGACCCCGGTCCAGACCGCCCGTTTTCAGGCTGCCTGCAAGAAAGCCGGGGGCGAGCTTGCGGCCTGCGACGGAAACCCTGTTGATGCGGTTTGGACGGGCCAGCCGGCGGCGCCGCTCTCGCCCGTCGTCGCCCACGACGCCGCCTTCGCCGGGGACTCCTCGAACGACAAACGGCGCCGGATCGCCGACGGCCTGAAGGCCGACAAGGCCGGCGCGGTGGTTTTGACGGCCCCCGATTCCATCGCCTGGCTGTTGAACGTTCGCGGCGACGACGTGCCGTTCACGCCGTTGGCGCTGTCGTTCGCCATCCTTTACGCCGACGCCAGCGCCGAGCTGTTCATCGACGGCCGTAAGCTGGCGCCGGGGACCGCCGACCACCTGGGCGGGGATGTTAAAACCCTGGAGCCCGACGCCTTCGGCCCGGCCCTGGACAGGCTCGGCAAGGACGCCAAGACCGTGCGCGTGAGCGCCGACACCGCGCCGCTATGGGTGTTCGACCGCCTGGAGAAGGCCGGCGCCGTCATCGATCGCGGCGACGATCCGTGCCAGTTGCCGAAGGCGATAAAAACCACCGTCCAGATCGACGGCATCCGGACCGCGCACCGGCGCGACGGCGCGTCGCTGACGCGGTTCCTGGCCTGGCTCGACGGCGAAGCGGCCAAAGGCTCCCTGATGGAGAGCGCCTGCGCCGACAAGCTGGAGTCCCTCCGGCGCGGCAACGATCATTTCCAGGGCCTAAGCTTCCCGACCATTTCCAGCGCCGGCGCCAACGGCGCCATCGTCCATTACCGGGTCAGCGAGGAAACCGACGCCCCGCTAAGGCCTAAGTCCCTGTATCTGGTCGATTCCGGGGCCCAGTACCTGGACGGCACCACTGACGTCACCCGCACCATTGCCATCGGCGAGCCGACGGACGAGATGCGGCACAACTTCACCCTCGTGCTCAAGGGCCACATCGCGCTCGCCACCGCCCGTTTCCCCGAAGGCACCACCGGCAGCCAGCTCGACACCCTGGCCCGGCTGCCGCTGTGGCGGGCGGGGCTCGATTACGACCACGGCACCGGCCACGGGGTCGGCCATTTCCTCGGCGTCCACGAAGGGCCGCAGCGCATTTCCAAACGGCCTAACCGGGTGGCTTTGGAACCGGGAATGGTGGTCTCCAACGAGCCTGGTTACTACAAGGCCGGCGCCTACGGCATCCGCATCGAGAACCTGGTCACCGTCGTTCAGGTGGAGAGCGACGCCGAAAAGCCGCTCTTAGGGTTCGAGACCCTGACCCTGACCCCCATCGATCGGGCGCTTGTCGTCGCCGACATGCTGGATGGCGCCGAGGTGGCCTGGCTCGACGCCTATCACGCCCGCGTGCTTGACGAGATCACGCCGTTGGTCGACGAAGCGACGGCGGAATGGCTGGCCGAAGCGGCGGCGCCCATATCCTGAACCCTTATTCGCCTTTCCGGTAAAGGTAGACCTTGCTCCGGTGGATGTCGGGGACGGTCCTTTCCTCGACCGCCCGCCAGCCGGTCAGCGCGAAGGTGTTGGACAGCACCAGCGCCCCATTGGGCAGTTCGGCTTCCAGCTTCGGTCTTAATTTCTCCATCGCCGGCCCCGGCAGGTAGCACACCACCAGGGCCGCGTCTGACAAATCGGCGCCGTGGAAATTGGCCAGCGCGAACGCCACGTTGGGCGGCCCGCCTCCCATCAGCCTAAGCCGCGACCAAGCCCACGGCAGCAACGACACCTCGAACCCCCTGACCGGGGTCCCGGGGTAACGCCGGGCCAGGGCCCGGGCCAGCCCGCCCCAGCCCGAGCCGAGCTCGTAAATGGGTCCAACCATGTTATCCGGTAAAAGCCCCAACATGGCCTCCCTGACCGGCCTTGACGTCGGCAGCGGCGAGGCACCGGTCATCAGCGTCGGCACGAAGACCGAGGCCACCGCCGCCAACGCCAGGATCAATATGGCGATTTCCATTTTCATCGGCGTTGAACTACTCTTGCGGCCGTCGATCGCCAAGAATATTTAAAATTAAATAAGGGCTGGATTCGCCGTCCCTACAAATTAAGCATCATTGGCAACATGGTCATGGCTCTGTTCTGGAAATCCAAGAAAAAAACGGTCGACCCCGGCACGCCCCGGGACATCGCCTGGGTCCGTTCGCCGCGCAACCAGTATTACAATTTTCTCAACCTCGACCCCGAAGAAATGGGGTTGAAGGGGGCGTCCGGGGTCTACGTGATCTGGCACGCGGGCCTTCGGCCCGAATGGCTGACCATCGGCCACACCGACAACCTGGCTCAGACCTTCGAGGAGCTAGGCGGCGTCGACGAAATCCTCGAATACGACCGCCACGGCAACCTGTTCGTCACCTGGTCTAAAATCCGGCCCGAATTTCAGGAAGGCGTCGTCAAGTACCTGCATCAGGTCATCGCGCCCATGATCCTCAACCCCTTGGGCGTCTTCGAGGACGAAGAGGACGAAAAGGAAAACGAGGAAGAGGACGACATCGAGCCGATTCCGGTGTTCCCGCCAGGGATGGCGCCGCCGAAACCGGAAGTCTGAGCCGCCGGGCGCGCCTTGGAACGTTTTCTTATTCGCCGCAGATTTTTTTGCCAGCGGTCCCACTGGCACGGTATCATGAGCCATGGCTACTATTGCGAACATAATCATCGGCATCGCCCTGGTGGCGACGGCCCTAATCCTGGTGGCGGGACTGGTATCGATGGGGTTCGAGAACAAGTTCTTCAACGAAGAGGTCTCGAACCGGTTGATGCGCTGGCGGGTCGGCGTTCAGGGCGCCGCCGTGGCGCTGATGGGGCTGGCCGCCATCCTGCTGAATATCTAAAGCGGCGGTTTCTCAACCCTCCGGCTCGCCGGCCTTCAGCCATGCGGCGTATTCGGCCTTGGTTTCTTCGTTCGGCGGGTAGACGCCGGGCACTTTGCGCCCTTCCTTGATCTTCAGCTTGGCGAAACGTTCGTAGCGTTCCTGCTCGAGCCCGTCTTCGGCGACTTCCGCCGCCAACGCCTTCGGCACCACCACCACGCCGTCGCCGTCGGCGCAAATGATGTCGCCGGGAAAGACGGCGACGCCGCCACACGCGATCGGGGTTTCGATGTCGGCCGCCGCGTGCCCGGCGACGCTGGCCGGGGCCGCGGGCCCGGCGGCATAAAGCGCCAGGCCGACGGCGAGGGCTTCGGCGCAGTCGCGCACGCCGCCGTCGGAGACAAGTCCGGCGACGCCGCGGATTTTCAGCCGCTCGACCAGAAGATCCCCGACCACCGCGATGTCGGCGATACCGCGCCCATCGATGACCAGGACGCTTCCCTCGGGCGCCTGCTCAATGGCGAGGCGCGGTGGATAGTCGGGCTGGCCTAAAACTTCCGGGACAGACAGGTCCTCGCGCAAGGGCACGTAGCGCAGCGTATAGGCGGGGCCGACCAGGGGTTGGGGGGGATCGTTCAGGGGCCGGACGCCGGCCATGGAAATATTGCGGATGCCGCGCTTCAAAAGCTGCATGGTGACGGTGGCGGCACTGATGGCGCCAAGCGTTTCCAGGGTTTTGTCGTCCATGGGACCCTCACTTACTTACGACCCGGCGTTAGTACTCCCTCGGCGCCGGTTTTTCCATGACCTTGAATGCATAAGCGTCTATATCAGTCGAAATCGAAAGTTCGTTGGAAGGTCAAAGGCCGAAACGTGGTCAAGCTCGACAAGATCTATACCCGCGGCGGCGACAAGGGCGAAACCTCGCTCGGCTCCGGCCGGCGGGTGCCTAAGCACCATATCCGGGTCGCCGCTTACGGCACCGCCGACGAGGCCAATGCCGTCATCGGCCTGGCGCGTCTCAGTACTGAGGGCGAGACGGACGCCATGCTGGCGCGCATCCAGAACGACCTGTTCGACCTCGGCGCGGACCTGTGCCGGCCCGAAGGAAGCGAAAAGGAAGGTACCGAAGGGCTCCGCATTTCCGACCTCCAGGTCAAGCGCCTGGAAGACGAGATCGACGCCATGAACGAAGACCTCGAGCCGCTGACCTCGTTTATCCTCCCCGGCGGCACGGAACCGGCGGCGTGGCTGCACCTGGCCCGCACCGTGGTGCGGCGCGCAGAAAGGCTGATGTGCGAACTGGCGGAAAACGAAAGCGTCAACCCGGAAGCGGTGAAATACGCCAACCGGCTGTCCGACCACCTGTTCGTGCTCGCCCGGCACGTCAACGACGGGGGTAAAAAGGACGTGCTCTGGCAGCCCGGCGCCAATCGCTGAGGGACCTGAAATTTGTATACAAAGGCACCTTGACCTGCGGTTTCCTTGCTCCTATTGTGCAAGTGCGAAGAAGGGGGAATCCCCGGAAGCGCTTTTATTTCAAGGCGGTATAACCATTCTTTTTATATCTTTTGACCCCGGCCACGGGGTTTTCGAATCAACGGCAGGTCCACCATGAAGGTTCTGGTCGCGGTCAAGCGGGTCGTCGATTTCAACGTCAAAATCCGGGTCAAATCGGACGGCACGGGCGTCGAGACCGGCAACGTCAAGATGTCCATGAACCCGTTCGACGAGATCGCCCTCGAGGAAGGGGTGCGGATGAGAGAGGCCGGCACGGCCGACGAACTGATCGCCGTGTCGATGGGCCCTCAGGCGTGCCAGGAAACCATCCGTACGGCGCTGGCCATGGGCGCTGATCGCGGCATCCTGGTCGAGACCGACGCCGAGCTCGAACCGCTGGCCGTGGCCAAGCTGTTGAAAGCCATTACCGAGAAGGAAAACCCCGACCTGGTGATCCTCGGCAAGCAGGCCATCGACGACGACTGCAACCAGACCGGCCAGATGCTGGCGGCGTTGCTGGGTTGGGGGCAGGGAACGTTCGCTTCCGGCCTCGAATTTGGCGACGCCAAGGTCACGGTGACCCGTGAAATAGACGGCGGGCTGGAAACCGTCGCCCTGACCCTGCCGGCGGTGGTGACCACGGATTTGCGACTTAACGAGCCGCGCTATGCGTCGTTACCGAACATCATGAAGGCGAAGAAAAAACCCATCGACACGATGACGCCCGAAGACCTCGGCGTTGATGCCGCGCCGCGGCTGAAGATTCTGAAGGTCGACGAACCGCAAGGCCGCGAAGTCGGGATCATGGTCGAAACCGTGGCCGAGCTGGTGGACAAGCTTAGGAACGAAGCGAAGGTGATCTGATGGGCGTTTTGGTCATTGCCGAACACGACAACACGTCCCTCAGCCCAGCGACGCTCAACACCGTCACCGCGGCCACCGCCTTAGGCGAGGTGACGATGCTGGTGGCGGGCGCCAACTGCCGCCCGGCGGCCGAGGCCGCCGCTGCCGTCGACGGCGTCGCCAGGGTGCTGTTGGCCGATGACCCGTCGCTTGAACACGGGCTGGCGGAAAACCTGGCGCCACTGATCCAGGGCCTGGGCGGCGAGTACGGCCACGTTTTAGCGGCGGCGACCACCTTCGGCAAGAACCTGCTGCCCCGGGTGGCGGCGTTGCTGGACGTGCAGCAGATTTCCGAAATCACCGCGATCGAAAGCGAAGACACCTTCGTCCGCCCCATTTACGCCGGCAATGCCATGGCGACGGTGCAAAGCGCCGATTCCGTCAAGGTCATTACCGTGCGCACGACCGCCTTCGAGGCGGCGCAAGCAAATGACGAGGGCGGCGGCTCGGCGGATATCGAGGAAATCGGCGGCGGCGGCGATTCCGGTTTGTCCTCTTTCGTCGGCCATGAACTGACCAAATCCGAACGCCCGGAACTGACCAGCGCCGGCATCGTCATCTCCGGCGGCCGGGGCATGCAGTCGGGGGAAAATTTCAAGATGCTGGAAGACATCGCCGACAAACTGGGCGCCGCCGTCGGCGCCAGCCGCGCCGCCGTCGACGCGGGCTTCGTGCCCAACGATTACCAGGTCGGCCAGACCGGCAAGGTGGTGGCCCCGGACCTTTACATCGCCGTCGGCATTTCCGGCGCCATTCAGCACCTGGCGGGGATGAAGGATTCCAAGGTCATCGTCGCCATCAATAAAGACGAAGAAGCACCGATTTTCCAGATCGCCGACTACGGCCTGGTCCAGGACCTGTTCGAGGCGCTGCCGGAACTGTCATCGGAACTGGACAAACAGGATTAAACGGGCTCCCATAGCGCCTAGAGGGTGGAAAAATGACTGTGGATTTTAAAAAGATCGGCATCATCGGCTGCGGCCAGATGGGTAAGGGCATTGCCCACGTGTGCGCCATCGCCGGGCTTGACGTGCACCTGATGGACGCCAATCCCGATGTCGTTAAAAAAGCCAAAGGCGGCATCGAAAAGGGCATGGACCGCCGGGTCGCCCGCGAGGAGATTTCCGAAGACGACAAGAAAAAGGCCTTGGATCGGATCTCCACCGGCAAGGATTACAAGGGCTTCAAGGGTTGCCAACTGGTGATCGAGGCGGCGACCGAGGACGAACAGATCAAAAAAGAGATTCTCAAGGACCTGTGCAAGGATTTGGACGCAGACACGATAATCGCCTCGAACACGTCCTCGATCTCGATCACCCGGCTGGGGGCGCAGACCGACCGCCCCGGCAAGTTCGTCGGCATGCATTTCATGTACCCGGTGCCGAGGATGGACCTAGTGGAAATGATCCGCGGCATCGCCACCGAGAACGACACCTTTCAGGCGGTCCGCGGCCTGGCCGAGAAACTGGGCAAGACGCCGGTCAACGCCGAGGATTTCCCGGCCTTTATCGTCAACCGCATCCTGCTGCCGATGATCAACGAGGCCATCTATACGCTGTACGAAGGCGTCGGCTCGGTCGAGGCCATCGACGTCGCCATGAAGCTCGGCACCCGCCATCCCATGGGTCCGCTGGAGTTGGCCGACTTCATTGGCTTGGACACCTGCCTTGCGGTCATGCATGTGCTGCATGACGGGCTCGCCGATACTAAATACCGGCCGTGTCCGTTGCTGGTCAAATACGTCGAGGCCGGCTGGCTCGGCCGCAAGACCGGCCGCGGCTTCTACGACTATTCGGGCGAGACGCCGGTCCCGACGCGGTAGGCACACCCGCCCGGGCCTGGTGCGCCGAGGCCAAGGCGAAGACATGACATCGACCAACACCCAAGTGCTATTTCGCCGCCAGCCCCAGGGCCTGCCGACGGAAGACGACTTCGAGATCGTCGAGACCCCGTTGCCCGAACTGGGGCTGAAGCAGTTCCTCGCCAAAAGCCTCTATTTTTCCCTCGATCCCTACATCCGGATGCTGATGGGTGGCGGCTGGACGTTCCTCGGCCAGGGGATGACGCCGGGCCAGGTCATGGTCGGCCGCACCCTGGGCGAGGTCATCGAAAGCGACCACCCGGACTTCAAGCCCGGCGACCATATTGTCGGGCGGCTCGGCTGGCAGGAATACGCGGTCTCCGACGGCGCCGACCTGGATTTCAAGGTCGAGCCCAAGGAAGGGGTGCCGCTGACCGCCTACATGGGGGCCTGCGGGTCCAACGGCACCACCGCCTGGGCCGGCCTGAAGATGATAGGCCAGCCTAAGGAAGGCGAAACCGTCCTTGTGTCCGCCGCCGCCG
>PTLK01000036.1 GCA_002938075.1 Alphaproteobacteria bacterium MarineAlpha3_Bin3 | reverse complement strand
GACTTGCCTTACGGGCCCTTAAAAAATATATAAGCGGCGCCTTATCGATTTCGTCGTTTTTGGTCATTTTTCACGGAGCACCCCCATGGCACGAGTAACGGTCGAAGATTGCATCACGAAGATTCCCAACCGCTTCGAACTAGTGATGATCGCCTCACAGCGGGCCCGCAACATTTCCGCCGGCATGGCGCTGGAGGTCGAGCGCGATAATGACAAGAACCCGGTCGTCGCGCTGCGTGAAATCGCCGACAACCATGTCGATCAGAAAGAGCTCGAGGAAGCCCTGATCAAGGGACTGCAGAAATTTGTCGAAATAGACAAACCGGAAGAGGACGAGGTCGACCTGAACGCCATCCAGCAAGAGATAACCGTCGGCGAGGGCGAGGCGACAACGGATGCCGCCAAGGCGGAAAAGCCTAGCGACGAAGACCAGGCGGCAGCCATGGACATGGCCGGCGACGTCACCGCCGAGGACGAGAAGCCCGGGGACGGCGACAAAGAGGCCTAGACCCGACAAAGGTGTTTGCATGTGGCGGCGAAATGGGATTGTCAGATTTGAACGCCGCCCGGCCTGCGCCGATTCGGCGTCACCGCTAATCGTTGCCGAGCGTCCCGGTGGCCCCGGACGAGGGCGCCGGCGGTGATCCGCCAATTCGAATTAGTCGAGCGGGTCAAGGGGTATGATCCGTCGACCGACGAAAAGGTGCTCAACCGCGCCTACGTGTTTGCCATGAAGGCGCACGGCTCGCAGACCCGGGCCTCGGGCGATCCCTATTTTTCCCACCCCCTGGAAGTCGCCGGCATCCTGACCGATTACAAGGTCGATTCGGCGTCCATCATCACCGCCCTCCTGCACGACACCATCGAGGACACGGACACGACGCTGAAGGAAATCAGGAAAGCCTTTGGCAAGGAAGTGGCGCGCCTGGTCGACGGGGTGACCAAGCTGACGCGGATCGAGCTCCAGTCCGATCAGGCCAAGCAGGCGGAGAACTTCCGTAAATTCGTCCTCGCCATGTCCGAAGACATCCGGGTGCTGCTGGTTAAGCTGGCCGACCGGCTGCACAACATGCGAACCCTTCATTACATCGATAATCCGGAAAAACGCCGCCGCATCGCCATGGAAACCATGGACATCTACGCGCCGCTGTCGGAGCGCATCGGCATCCAGGGCATGAAAAGCGAACTCGAGGACCTGGCGTTCCAGGAATTGAACCCGGATGCCCGAAAATCGATCCTCAAAAGGCTCGAATTCCTACGCCAGAAGGGCGGCGACATCGTGCCGCGCATCATCAAGGAGTTGGAAAAAACCCTCGCCGACAACGGCATCAAGGCGGCCATTTCAGGGCGCGAAAAGACCCCCTATTCGGTGTGGGACAAAATGCAGCACAAGGATGTCGGCTTCGAGCAGCTTTCCGACATCATGGCCTTCCGGGTGGTGGTCGATACGGTCGAGGACTGCTATCGCGCCTTGGGCGTCGCCCACGGCGCCTATCCGGTGGTCCCCGACCGTTTTAAGGATTACATCTCGACGCCGAAGCCGAACGGCTACCGGTCGCTGCACACCGGCGTTTTCGGGCCCGAACGCCAGCGCATCGAGATGCAAATCCGCACCGCCGAAATGCACGACGTGGCCGAACACGGCCTGGCCGGGCATTGGAACTACAAGCAGGGAACCGTCGAGACCGAAAGCCCCCAATACCGCTGGTTGCGCGAGCTCCTGGATATCATCGAGCACGCCGCTGGACCGGAGGAGTTCCTGGAGCACACCAAGCTCGAGATGTTCAAGGACCAGGTCTTTTGTTTCACGCCGCGCGGCGACCTGATCAACCTGCCCCGGGGCGCGACTCCGGTCGACTTCGCCTACGCGGTCCATTCGGAAGTCGGCGACCACTGCGTTGGAGCAAAGATCAACGGCCGCATGATGCCGCTCCGCAGCGAGCTTCGCAACGGCGACCAGGTCGAAATCGTCACCTCGAAGGCGCAGACGCCGTCGCCGACGTGGGAACGGTTCGTGGTCACCGGCAAGGCCCGGGCCCGGGTGCGCCGGTTCATCCGCCTGCAGCAACGCGACGAATACGTGAAACTGGGCCGCGCCATGCTGGACCGGGCCTTTGTGGCGGAAGGCTACGAAATTTCCAACAAAGCGCTCCGCCAAGTCCTGAAGGTATTCAAACACACCAAAGTCGACGACCTGTGCGCCGACGTCGGTGCCGGCCATCACACCGGCCGCGAAGTGGTGGAAGCCATCTTCCCGGGAACCCGCGATAAGGCCGACGACGACAAGGTCGTGCCGCTGGCCCGGGCGCGGGGAAAACAGGGCAAGGACGAAGGCCGGGGCGGCGTTTCCATCAAGGGCCTGATCCCCGGCATGGCCGTTCATTTCGCCAACTGCTGCCATCCGCTGCCGGGAGACCGCATCGTCGGCATCGTCACCACCGGCAAGGGCGTCACCATCCACACCATCGACTGCGAGACCCTGGAGGAATTCGTCGACGCGCCGGAACGCTGGCTCGACGTCTCGTGGGATATCGACAACAAGGCCCCCGACATCCACGTCGGCCGCGTCCACCTGACGGTTCACAACGTGCCCGGAAGCCTCGGAGAACTGTCCACCGTGATCGCCAGGAACGACGGTAATATCTCGAACCTGAAGATCACCGACCGCTCACCGCAGTTCTTCAATATGCTGATCGATATCGAGGTTCGCGACGTCAAGCATTTGACCAACGTCATCGCCGCGCTGCGCGCCAACCCGTCCATCAATTCGGTCGAGCGCGCGCGCGGCTGAGCGGCGAAGAATGTTCAAGCGCCGAATTCAGAAAACCCTGGGCGACAAGATTCTGGGCTTCTTCTGGCCCACCATCGGCTGGCAGCGGGCCTGGGCTTATATCATGCTCCGGCTGGCCCGGCTTCCCGGCTCGGCCTATTCCATCGCCGGCGGCTTCGCCTGCGGGGCGGCGATGTCGTTTACGCCGTTCGTCGGCCTGCATTTCGTCCTGTCGGCGATTCTGGCATGGTCCATCCGCGCCAACATCATCGCCTCGGTCATCGGCACCGCAGTCGGCAATCCGTGGACGTTTCCCTTCATCTGGACGTGGCTTTACCAGACCGGCACCTGGATGGTTTCCGGCGAACGGCTGGAAGGCGCGGCGAAGCCGGATTTCAGCGAAATTTTCGGCCATATGCTGCAAGCTTTGGTGAGTTGGGACGCCGCTTATATTCTCGAAACGGCGCCGCCGGTGTTTTGGCCGATGTTTGTCTCGAGCCTACCGACGACTTTTGTCGTATGGTGGGTTTTCTATTTGCCGTTAAATTATACGATTCAAGGCTACCAGAATCGCCGTTTCCGCAACCGTAGCCGGACTCCGGGGGGAAATGAGGAATTTTAAGTCATGAAACGCGACCTTCGCCTCGGCGTCAATATCGACCACGTGGCGACCATCCGCAATGCGCGGGGCGGCGGCCATCCGGACCCCGTGCATGCGGCCAAGGCGGCCGAAGCCGCCGGCGCCGACGGCATCACGGCGCATTTGCGCGAGGACCGGCGCCATATTTCCGACGACGATATCACCAACCTGATGGCCGCGATCAGGGTGCCCCTGAACCTGGAAATGGCGGCGACCGAGGAAATGCTCGGCATCGCGCTCCGCCACAAGCCCCACGCCGCCTGCATCGTGCCGGAAAAACGCCAGGAAAGGACCACCGAGGGCGGGCTCGACGCGGCCGGCGGCGTCGATCAACTGGCGCCCTACGTGACGGCGTTGAAGGACGCCGGAATCAGGGTGTCACTGTTCATCGAACCCGATCGGGGGCAACTGGAAGCCGCCGTCAAGCTGAGAGCGCCGGTGGTCGAACTGCATACCGGAGCCTATTGCGAGGCCAAGGGCGAAGAACGCGAAAGGCAGTTCCGGCGCATCGACGAGGCCGCCCGGACGGCGGAGGAATTGAAACTGGAGTGCCATGCCGGGCATGGGCTGACCTTCGATACCGTCGGCGCGGTGGCCGCCATCCCGACCATCATCGAACTCAACATCGGCCATTTCCTGATCGGCGAGGCCATCTTCGGCGGCCTGGAAAGCGCCATCAAGCGCATGCGGGCGCTGATGGACAAGGCGCGCGCCGAAGCCGGCGGCGAACGCTCGGCCTAAGATCTTCCAAAAAAACAAGGAAGGCATGAAACATTGATCATCGGCATTGGAATCGACCTCTGCGACATCCGGCGGGTCGAAAAGACCCTGCAACGGTTCGGCAGACGCTTCATCGAACGGATTTACGCCGAATCCGAACAATCCAAGGCCGAGCGCCGCTCCCGGCCGGCGGCGTCCTATGCCCAGGGCTTCGCATCCAAGGAGGCCTGCGCCAAGGCATTGGGGACGGGTTTCCGCCAAGGCATCTTCTGGCGCGACATGGTGGTCGCCAACCACCCCACCGGACAGCCCTACATGGTGCTTTCCGGCGGCGCCCAAAAACGCCTGCAAAGCCTCATCCCCCCGGGCATGGAACCCCGCATCGACGTTTCCCAAACCGACGAATACCCGATGGCCCAGGCGGTGGTGATAATCTCCGCTGTGCCCCACGGCGTTCCCCAGGACGATGCGTCTTGACAGCCGCAGGTTGGGCTGGCTTGATCGGCCGGCAATTTCCCAGGCCAAGACCCGGCCATCTTTTCAAAATCAATTCGTTAACCGGCTGATTTCATGGATCACCGTAAATCAAGCGGCACCAAGGAAACGATCAAGACCGTCATCTATGCGATCCTGATCGCGCTCGGCATCCGTACCGTGGCGTATGAGCCCTTCAACATCCCGTCCGGGTCGATGATCCCAACGCTGTTGATCGGCGATTACCTTTTCGTATCCAAGTTCTCCTACGGTTACAGCCGCTATTCGCTGCCCTATAGCCTGCCGCTGATACCGGGGCGCATCTTTTTCACCGAGCCGGAACGCGGCGACGTCATGGTATTCAAGCTGCCGGCCGACAACAGCACCGATTATATCAAGCGCATCGTCGGCCTGCCGGGCGACACCGTGCAATTGCGCCAGAGCATCCTGTACATCAACGGAAAGCCTGTCGAGCGGGAAAAGGTGGATGATTTCATCGACCGCTCCGGACCCAACAACTACACCCGGACGGCGCGCTATATGGAAACCCTGCCCAATGGCCGCAAGCACTACATCCTCGAAGTCACCGACAACACCATCTTCGACAACACGCCCGTCTACACGGTCCCCGAAGGCCATTATTTCGCCATGGGCGACAACCGGGACCGTTCCCGGGACAGCCGGTTTCTCGACGATGTCGGGTATATTCCCCGCCAGAACCTTATCGGCCGGGCCGAGTTTCTGTTCTTTTCCGTCGACGGGGTCATCTGGGAGTTCTGGAAATTGGCGAAAACACTCCGGTTCGAGCGTTTTTTCGAGGCCATTGAATGAAGAGGGGTGGGAAAAGCCCGAAGCAAACTCCATCGCCCCCCAATTTGGGATGGCTTGAACGGGTCCTCGGCCACGATTTCAACAACCCGGACCTCCTGACCCAGGCCCTGACCCATTCCAGCGCCACGCCTGACCGCCTGCAATCCAACGAACGGCTCGAATTCCTCGGCGACCGGGTGCTGGGGCTGAGCTTGGCCGGGCTTCTGATCGAGTCCTTTGCCGACGAGGACGAAGGCAAGCTCGGTTACCGCTTTTCCGCCCTGGCGCGGGCGGAATCCTTGGTCCGGGTCGCCGAAAACATCGGCCTGGGGCCTTATCTCATCCTTTCCGAGGGCGAGGAGGGTGGCGGCGAACGGGACAACCCCGGCATCCTGGCCGACGCCATGGAGGCGGTGATCGCCGCCCTTTATCTCGACGGCGGTCTTGAAGCGGCGGCGGCTTTCATCGAAGGCCAATGGCGGCCGTTGATGGCCGAGAATCCGGTGCCGCCAAAGGACGCCAAGACGAAACTTCAGGAATGGGCCCAGGGCCAGGGCCTGCCACTGCCGGAATACCGGGTCACGGCCGAGGACGGCCCGGCCCACGCGCCCTGGTTCACGGTCCGGGTAAGCGTCCACGAAATGAAACCGACCTCGGGGCAAGGGCCTTCCAAACAAGTGGCCGAACAGGCGGCGGCCGACGCCCTGATGGAATTTATAGAAGAGGCCCCGGGGGAGGCCGTGAGGCCGGGGGTGTCCCCAAAAACCAAAAACACGGGCGCGGCCCGGACAGGGATCAAACAAGAGAAAGGGAAATGACCGCCAACCCCGGAAAACGGGCCGGTTTCGTGGCCATCGTCGGCGCCCCCAACGTCGGCAAATCGACGCTTTTGAACCGCCTTGTCGGGGCCAAGGTGTCGATCGTCTCGCCCAAGGTGCAAACGACCCGGACCCGGGTGCTCGGCATCTGCATCGAAGGCCCGGCCCAGATCATCTTTATCGACACGCCGGGGATCTTCCAGCCCCGCCGGCGTCTCGACAGGGCCATGGTCGCCGCCGCCTGGATCGGCACCGCCGACGCCGACGAGGTCCTTCTACTAGTAGACGCAAGCCGCGGCCTCGACAGGAACACCGCCGCCATCGTCAAAAAACTGAAGCGGGCCGAACGCACGGTCATCCTCGCCATCAACAAGGTCGATCTGGTGAACAAGCCGGACCTGTTGGCGCTGGCCGCCGAACTGAACGAAGCCGGGGCCTTCACCGATACCTTCATGATCTCGGCCGAAACCGGAGACGGGGTGGCGGACCTGATGGCATTGCTGGCCGGGCGCGTTGCCGCCGGCCGGTGGCTTTTTCCCGAAGACCAGATTTCCGACATGCCCGGCCGTCTAACGGCGGCCGAGATCACCCGCGAGCAGCTTTACCTGCAACTACACAAGGAGCTTCCCTATGCCGCTGCGGTAGAGACCGAAAGCTGGAAGGACCAGGACGACGGCAGCCTGCGCATCGAACAGGTGGTGTATGTGGAGCGCGGCTCGCAGAAGGCCATCGTGTTGGGCAAGAAAGGCAGCCGCGTCAAATCGATCGGCGAAGCGGCGCGCAAGGAGCTGGAGGAAATCTTCGGGCGCCGGGTGCACCTGTTCTTGTTCGTCAAGGTCCGGGGCAACTGGGGCGACGACCCCGAGCGCTACCGGGACTTAGGCCTCGATTTCGACGCCTGAGGCCCGTCAAACAAGCCGCAAAATGACCTTTAATTCCCCGGTGGTTTGCCCTTCGGGGTCGATGTCGTGGATCAAGGGCCGGGGAACTATATTCTTCGGGCCTTTGTCCTCAAGCACCGACGCGAGTAAACTGGCGTTCATGGACTGGACCGACGACGGCATCGTTCTTTCGGCAAAAAAGCACGGCGAGACGTCGGCCATCGTTACCCTGTTGACCCCCGGCCACGGCCGTCATTTGGGATTGGTGCGCGGCGGCGGTAAAAGGGCCGGCGGCCTGCTGCAGCCGGGTAACCTGCTGAAAGCCCGCTGGCAGGCGCGGTTGTCCGAACATCTGGGTACTTTTCGCTGCGAATTGACCGAGGCCTTCGCCGCGCCGGTGTTGAGGGACCGCCTCAAGCTGGCCGGACTCAGCGCCGCCTGCGCCATGGCCGAAGGGGTGCTGCCAGAGCGCCAGCCCCACCGGCCAGTGTTTGAGGGCCTGCTGGCGTTGATCCGCGGGCTCGATGACGAAGACTGGCCGTCGGCCTACGTCAAATGGGAACTGGGCCTGTTGGCGGAGCTGGGCTTCGGGTTGGACCTCAGCGCCTGCGCGGCGACGGGCCAGAACGACCAGTTGGCCTACGTGTCGACGAAAACCGGGCGCGCGGTATCACTAGCGGCGGCAAAGCCCTATAAAAAATCCCTCCTGACGCTGCCCGATTTTCTTTTGCACCCGGGCGCCGCGGGACCGCCGGACGATGTTATCCGGGGCCTGAAACTGACCGGCTATTTCCTCGAAAAAAACATCTTTCAGCACGCCCAAAAAGGTCTGCCGGCGGCCCGCAACAGGCTCACCGACAGGCTCCGGGCGGAGCCGGCAACCCAGTCTTGAGGGTAAATCCGAAAAACGCCCTGGGAAAAGGGCGGTTGGCGTTTTCGCCAGGCGGACTTCTCGCTTAGGAGGCCTCGTCCGGTTTGTCGGCGTCGTCACCGGCGTCATCGCCGGCATCGTCACCGGCATCGTCGCCTTCGTCCCCAGTATCGTCCCCGGCATCGTCAGCCGGAGCCTCTTCGGCGGCCGCGGCAGGAGCTTCGGCCGGCGCATCGCCGCCACCGCCCATGTCGACCAGGTTCTCGGCGGATGTTTTGCCGTTGGCGCCTTCAACCAGTTCGTATTGAACCTTCTGACCCTCGAGGAGGGATTCCATGCCAGCGTGTTGAACGGCGGAGATATGGACGAAGGCGTCCTTCGAGCCGTCTTCCGGTTCGATGAAGCCATAGCCCTTAGAGCGATTAAACCACTTAACGGTTCCAGTAGGCATTACCATTCCTTTGTCGTATTAGTTAAACCCCGGCAAAAAACCGCCGGTGCGTAGAATTAAGGCTGCACAATGTCCGGGAGTAACTAGGTAGACGTAGAAACGGCTAACAAGGTACTTCGTCGAAACGATGCTCAACCAGTATTGGCTAATTAACCGCCTTGACGAACGTTTGCAAGCCATAGATGAGGCGATTTCAGCGGCTGAAATTTTACCGCCGGGGGATTGAGCGCAAGATTCCCACCAATTGACGATTCCTTCCTTTCGGGTACTATATTTTGTATTATACCGCCGCTTTCCCATTTAAGGCAATCGCCTCTCATGGCCAAGGCCATCACTACCGGAGACATTCGCGACACCCGCCTGGCCGATGCCCTCGGCGAGAGGTATCTGGCCTATGCGCTGTCGACCATCGTCGCCCGGTCGCTGCCTGACGTCCGCGACGGGCTTAAACCCGTTCACCGGCGGCTCTTGTACGCGATGCGAAAACTGAAGCTCGACCCGGCTTCGGGATTCAAGAAATGCGCCCGCGTCGTCGGCGACGTGATCGGCAAATACCACCCCCACGGGGACGCCGCCGTTTACGACACCCTGGTGCGCCTGGCGCAGGAATTCGCCCAGCGCTATCCCCTGGTCGACGGGCAGGGAAATTTCGGCAACGTCGACGGCGATAACGCGGCCGCTATGCGCTATACCGAGGCGCGGCTGACCGAGGTCGCCTGGGCGCTGCTCGAGGGCATCGACGAGAACGCCGTCGATTTCCGCGATACCTACGACGGCGAGGATTCCGAGCCCGTCGTCCTGCCGGCCTGCTTTCCCAACCTATTGGCCAACGGCTCGACGGGCATCGCCGTCGGCATGGCGACGTCTATCCCACCTCACAACATCGTCGAGCTGTGCGACGCGCTGGGCCACCTGATCAAATTCCCCAACGTCCGGTTTTCCAAGCTGGCGGGCCTGATCCCGGGACCCGATTTCCCCACCGGCGGGGTCCTGGTCGAACCCCGAAGCGCCATCGTCGAAGCCTATTCGACCGGGCGCGGCAGTTTCCGGCTGCGGGCCCGGTGGTCGAAAGAAAAGCCCCGGCGCGGGCTCTATCAGATCGTCGTCACCGAAATTCCCTACCAGGTGCAGAAATCGCGCCTGATCGAAAAGATCGCCGAGCTGGTGATCGCCAAAAAGCTGCCGATCCTGGCCGACGTGCGTGACGAATCCGCAGAAACGGTGCGGATCGTGCTCGAGCCCAAAAGCCGCACCGTTGACGCCGCCATGCTGATGGAACAGCTATTCCGCCAGACCGAGCTGGAAACCCGGGTGTCGTTGAACCTTAACGTGCTCGACGCCAACAACACGCCCAAAGTCATGAACCTACGCGAGGCGCTTCAGGCGTTCCTCGATCACCGCATGGACGTCCTGGTCCGGCGCACCAAGCATCGCCTGGAAAAGATCGAATACCGCCTCGAGATGCTCGAAGGGTTTCTGATCGCGTACTTGAACCTGGACAAGATCATCAACATCATCCGCACCGAGGACGAGCCGAAAAAGAAGATGATGAAGACCTTCAAGCTGACCGACGTGCAGGCCGAAGCGATCCTCAACATGCGCCTGAGGCAACTCCGCAAGCTGGAAGAAAAGCAAATCGGCAACGAGCACGCCGAGTTGACCAAGGAAGGCAAAAGCCTGCGCGCGCTTCTTCGCGACAAGGATCGCCGGTGGAAAGTGGTTTCCAGAGAAATCGCCGATATAAAGAAACGGATTTCGGCGAACACCCCCCTGGGCGCTCGGCGGACCAGGATCGGCAAGCCGCCGACGGCGGTGTTGGTGCCGCTCGACATGATGATCGAGAAGGAGCCGATCACCGTCGTCGCCTCGGAAAAAGGCTGGATTCGGGCCCACAAGGGCCACGTCACCGATGCCACCGAGTTGCAATACAAGGAAGGCGACAGAGGCAAGTTCGTGCTCAACGCGGAAACCACCGACAAGCTGGTGATTTTCGCCACCAACGGCCGTTTCTATACCCTCGGCTGCGACAAGTTGCCCGGCGGCCGCGGCCATGGTGAGCCGTTGCGGTTGATGATCGATTTGGCCGAGGGCCACGACGCGGTGGCCATGTTCGTCCATACGCCGCAAAGCGAGGAGAAGGGAAAGGGCAAGGGCAAGGAGAAGAGTGAGGGCACGGGACGCAGGCTGGTGGTGGCGTCAGGGACGGGCCGCGGGTTCATCGTCGAGGAAAACGCCGTCATCGCCCAGACACGCAACGGCAAGCAGGTCCTCAACCTCGGCGACGGCGAGGAAGCGGCTGCGGCGGCGGCTATTGGGGAAGGCGACGATCACATCGCGGTTCTGGGCGCCAACCGCAAGCTCCTGATCCTTCCCCTGGCCGACCTGCCGGTGATGACCCGGGGCCGGGGCGTGTTCCTGCAACGCTATGCCAAGGGAGGGCTGGCCGACGTCACGGCGCTGAAGGTTGCCGACGGGCTGACCTGGAAGGCCGGCCAGCAGGGAATTCGCACCGAGCCCGACATAAAGCGCTGGATCGGCAAGCGGGCCCAGGCCGGATTGGTGGTGCCGAAGGGCTTTTCGCGGGTGACCAGGTTTTCTTAGGCCGCCCGGTTCATACCAAGATTTAATACTTAAACGGCAGCAGGCGGGCGTTCCAGAACGACTGCTCGCCGAGGTGCGACCACGACAGGGCCTTTTTGCGGAACGCCCTGAAACTCTCGTAAATCCGCCGGGTGAGGCCGTCGCCGCCGGTGCCTATATCGCCGACGATGACGCCAGAGGCTTCGCCCATGGCCTTCAGCACGCCGTCGCTGAAGCGCCGAAGGTCGACCCGGTGCTGGCGGCGAAGGATGTCAAGGGCCAGTGCGTTCTGGGCCAAGAATTGGGCCCTGGAAAAGGCGTTTTCGGCCGCCATGGCGTGGTCGACGATGGCCTTATGTTCGGCGCTCAGGTTTTCCCAGACCTTCAGGTTGACGCCCGAGGACAAGGCCGTGCCCGGTTCGTGGAAGCCCGGATAATAGTAGTGCCTGGCGACCTTGTGAAAGCCGAGCGCCAAATCGTTCCACGGCCCCGCCCATTCGGTGGCGTCGATGGCGCCCGAATGCAGTGATGGAAAGATTTCAACCCCCGGCAGCGTCACCGGAACCGCGCCCAGCCGCCGGGCGACCTCGCCGCCGAGCCCCGGAAGCCGGATCTTGAGGCCGCGGAAGTCTTCAACGGCGTTGATTTCCTTGTTGTACCAGCCGCCCATCTGGGCCCCGGTGTTGCCGGCCTGAAAGGGCTTGATATTGAATCCCGCCGACAGCTCGTCCCACAACGCCTGGCCACCGCCGTCATAAATCCAGGCCGCCATCTCGCCGGCCGTCAAGCCGAAGGGCACGGCGGCGAAAAAATTAAAAGCCCGGGAACGGTCCTGCCAATAGTACTCGATGGCGTGGTAAAGGTCGGCGTTGCCGCTGGAAACGGCGTCAAAGGATTCGAACGGTGGCACCCGTTCGCCGGCGGCAAAGACCTCGACTGTCAGCTTGCCGCCGCTCATCCGGGTAATGCTTTCGGCCAGCCGCCGGGCGCCGGTTCCCAGGCCGGGGAAATCACGCGGCCAGGTGGTGACCATATTCAACTGGCGTATCCCCTGGGCCAAGGCCGGGGACGCAAGCGACGA